>NZ_CAXAVR010000083.1:0-12087 GCF_963972535.1 uncultured Salegentibacter sp. | reverse complement strand
ATTTATTAAAAAATATTGAACTTGATATTGAAGAAGAAGTGGTGGCAAATCTTGTAGTGAGTTTTAACGAAAAGAATGAAATGCAGGTGCTTTATGTGGGAACCGAGCATATACCCGCCGGGAAATTGATTAAAAAACACTTGAATCATAAAAAGATTAAGACCGTTTTAGATCCTTCCATCAAAAAATATAAGTTACCCATAAGATTAAAACCTTAGTTATTTTTTCAATCAAAAAATGTAAAAAACAAAAAACCCGGCTCATCACCGGGTTTCATTTTTTATAAAAGATTTGTATTTATTCTTCCTCTCTGTCAGGATACCATTCCGGCATCTCTACTTCAATATCCTTATTGCCTTCGTTTATCAATTCTTTAAATTTATCTACATCTGCAAAACCATCCTGACCTCTAAAATGGTAAGGAATTACCTTTTTAGGTGCAAATGCTAAAACTCCATCGGCAGCATCTTCAACCGTCATTGTGTATGGCAGGTTCATTGGGATTAAAGCAATCTCAATATTTTCCAGTTCCTTCATTTCAGGAATGTTTTCAGTATCTCCGGCAATATAAAGGCGTTGCCCGTTTTTTTCTACAACATATCCATTCCCGCGTCCTTTAGGGTGGTATGCTTCAGGATCTTCTGGAAGGTTGTACATTGGGATAGCTTCAATATAAAACTCAAGTACACGAGTTGTAGCACCATTTTCCAAAACCCTAACTATATCTTTCATTTCGTCAGGCATTTTGTCTCTTACAGCTTGCGGCACTATTATATAAGCTCCTTCTAAACTTAAAGCTTCCAGGGTTTCAATACTCATATGATCTCCGTGGATATCAGTAATTAAAACAAAATCTGGATCTTCTATTCCTTCAAAAGCTTCGGCACCACCAACAGGATCTATATAGAAAGTGGCATCGCTCCAGTTTACCGCGGCAGTAGCGTGAGATATGGGCTTAATGTCTATAGAAGCCGAATCAGCCTCCAGCACGTTCTTTTCTTTTCCGTAAGGATTTTCATTTAGTTTATTTTCAGCATCATTGTTTTTTCCTTCATTCTTGCAGCCGGTAAATAAAATTCCCGCTGCGAGTAAGGTGAATAAATATTTCATAGTTGATTATTTTACATTAAAATTAATTAACCTATACTAGAATAGCCTCGTTTTTTTCAAAATTTTATGCCAAATCCAGTCGCATTTTTATATCTCCACGGCTGTAAGGGTTATTTTCTCCAATAGAAATTTCTTTGAAGCCATACTTTTTATAGATATAAATTGCATTTTCAAGTTTTCGATTAGAAAAAATAATTAAATGATTCCAGCCCTGCTTTTTAGCAAAATTGAGGCTATGCTCCATTAATTTCTGTCCAATTTTTTTACCCTGATATTCGGGACTTACTGCCATTTTTGTTAATTCAAAGATGCCATCTTCAATTTTCATTAAAGCCACGCAACCAATAATTTCTTCCTCATCTTTTACGAAAAAGATATTTCCACCGGTTTCAATAATATATTTTTCGGGATTTCCCAGTACTTCTTCATCGTGGGGTTCTACCCAAAAATACTTTTCTAACCAGGCAAGATTTAAGTTTTTAAAATCTTTGGCGTAAGCTGAATTATAAGAGACAATTTCCATTTTTATGTAGCTATTTTTTTGAACAAAAATAGAATAATTAAGCTGTATTTTCTAAGCTCAAAAGCTGAATAAAGGTTTATTTCTGGCCTGTAGTACGATCTTTTGATTGTTTCCAGGGGAATTTCCCTTCTATTTCAATTTCCAAAGTAAAGCTTAAAAAGGTACGAATTAGGATTATAAGTCCTAGATTGAGAATTTGCTCCATTTCGGCTCCATACACCACGGTGGCAATAATATCGGCAGCAATTAGAATTTCAAGTCCAAGTAGAATTGCACGTCCTAATTCTTCTCTTATTTTTTGAAAGCTCCGTACTTTTTCTCCCTGAAGTTTAAATGCATACCTACCCAGGGCAAGAAAGGTTCCAATTACCATAACAAGAATTCCCACCACTTCTATTACCAGGGCAGTTAGTTTAATAAGTTCTTCTGCTGTATCTGTCATGCCTTCATAAAATCTGTTATAAAAAATGATAGAGCTTTTCCTACTTGCGCGTAATTTTCATCGCTGGGGGTGGCTTCGCAAATATGTAAGTATTTACAATTTTTTTCTTCGGAAGCAATTTGAAGAAAATTTCTAAGCATATTTAAAGCATAACCAGAAGGCGATTGTGCGCTAGATGGAAAATTTATAATGGCATCACAGTCCAGTTCCAGCCCAAAAGGCTGTTTGTTAATAAACTCCAGCTGGGAATTAAAAGCTGCCATTTTTCCCTGGTGGGTTTGCAAAATTAGATCTTCAAAAAGGTGGAATTTAATATTTGAAACCGAACTTATTTCGTCAAAAATATATTGTGGAGTATAATTTTTATGCAAACCGAAAATTGAATATTTCCCGAGGAAACCATCTCTTTGCGCGAAACTAAATCCATTGCCACTATGCCGGTGTTCCAACTTTCTTAAATCGGTATGGGCATCAATATTTAAAATATTTAGCGGTTTTTTTATGGCTTTAGAAGTGCCTTTAATATTGCCGTAAGCGTTGTTATGCCCGCCGCCAATAATAATTGGAATTTTCCCGGCTGAAATTATTTCCTCAACTAAATAACTTACTTTTTCGTCTATTTTTTCTACCAGGTCACCAAGTTTTGCATAATAATTTGGATCGGCTTCATCAATATTGGCTGCTTTTTGCATTTCGGTTTTGCAGTCAATTTCACCAAGTAAAATAATATTTTCTGGCGCTGTGAATTCATTATTTTGAATATTCAGCAACGAATTTAAGCAAGCTTCCCAGGCTTTTGAAGCACCGGCTTTTCCATGGTTAGCTCTAACGCCAATATCTTCGGGAATACCAAAAAGCACAAATTTTGCTTTTGTTTTTTTAAGATCATCCAGACTTTCTACAAAACCTATTTTTTCCCCAAACCGGGTTTCACCGTCACGAATGGAAATAAGCTTTTCTACCGACTTACAATTATAGATTTTTAAACCTTCCATTATTCTATCCTCTTTCCGTTAATAAAAACTGACTCTATAGAATTTGTGCCGAAAGCATAGGGCAAAAAGGTGTATGATGGGATTTTTCCTGTCAATATAAAATTAGCCTTTTTTCCTTTCGTGATACTCCCGTGGGTTTTGCTAAGTTCCATGGCGTATGCGCCGTTAATTGTAGCTGCGTTTATCGCTTCTTCAGGAGTCATTTTCATTTTTATGCAAGCCAGGGAAACTACCAAATTCATATTTCCGCTTGGTGTACTCCCGGGATTAAAATCGGTTGCTAAAGCTAATGGTAACCCAGAGTCCAGCATTTCTCTAGCGGGAGTGTAAGGAATGCTTAAAAATAGCGAGCAGGAGGGAAGCGCAACCGGCATTGTACTTGTTTCCTTTAAACTTTCAATATCTTCCGGGCGCATTACTTCAAGGTGATCAACGCTAAGTGCATCGTGTTCAATGCCGGCTTGAATTCCACCGATGGCATTAAATTGATTAACGTGTATTTTTGGTTTCAAACCGAATTTTTTCGCTGCAGAAAGCAGTTTATGGGTATCAGCTACGCTGAAATATCCTTTTTCACAAAAAATATCTATGTATTCTGCCAGGTTTTCTTCGGCAACTTTTGGTAAGATTTTTTCAATCACCAAATCCATATAAGCATCCGGTCTTTCTTTGTATTCTTTTGGAATAGCGTGCGCCCCTAAAAAAGTAGCTTTAATCGGAATATTATAATTTTGCTGAAGTTTCTTTATAACCCGAAGCATTTTTAACTCGCCTTCTTCGGTTAAGCCGTAACCCGATTTGATTTCTACCGCGCCGGTACCCAGTTTCATGACTTCTTCCAGGCGTTTAGCCGATTGTTGGCAAACCTCTTCTTCCGGAGTTTCCTGCAGGGTTTTAGCAGAGTTTAAGATTCCACCACCGCGATTGGCGATTTCCTCGTATGAAAGTCCGTTTATACGATCGGCAAATTCCAATTCCCTGTTCCCGGCATACACAATATGTGTATGAGAATCGCACCAGCTAGGCAGGATTATTTTTCCTTCAGCATCAATAGTTTTATCGGCATTGATTTCAGGTAAAGAATCCATTTCCCCGTAATCGGCAATCGTATCATCTTCAATAAGTAACCAGGCGTTTTTTATAGTTGGTAACTCCTTCATTTCAGCTCCAGATAGTTTATCTACCTTGTTTTCCCTTACCTGAAGTAGTTCTTTTATATTTATAAATAATTGTTTCATCGTGCTTAGTTTTTTGTCTGTTTTCTGCTGAAAATGCGCGTTAAACAAATATAAAAACTAAGCCGGGAAAACCGGCTTTTTCAGTAGAAACAAAAAAAGCTGACTGGGCAGGATTTCTAAGCGTCATCCTGAACCTGTTTCAGGATCTAACTTAATTAGAATTGTTATCATATTAGAAGCTGAAACAAGTTCAGCTTGACGATACCAACGTCCAGTCAGCTTTTCTTATTAATTCTTATTTTTTAGCGATTTCATATCAATCACAAAACGATATTTTACATCAGATTTTACAACGCGATCAAAAGCTTCGTTGATATTTTGCATATCGATCATTTCAATATCTGAAACAATATTATGTTCGCCACAAAAATCCAGCATTTCCTGGGTTTCTTTAATACCGCCAATCACCGAACCGGCAATTCGTTTACGTCCGCCAATTAATCCGCCACCGTGCACGGGATCCAGAGGTTCAATTGCACCCACCAGGACCATTGTAGCGTCTCTTTTTAATAAAGCGATATAAGGATTCATATCGTGACCAACCGGTACGGTATTCAAAAGAAAATCGAAACTTCCGGCTTGTTTTTTCATATCCTCTTCGTTTTTTGAAACCAGAACTTCATCAGCACCTAGTTTTTTGGCGTCTTCAGATTTGGAAGGGGAAGTAGTGATCATCACCACGTGAGCTCCTAAAGCAGAAGCAAATTTTACGCCCATGTGACCAAGCCCACCAAGACCAATTACGCCAACTTTATCACCTTTTTTTACATTCCAGTGACGAAGTGGTGAATAAGTAGTAATCCCCGCGCAAAGTAGGGGAGCGGTAGCTTTCGCGTCAATATTTTCAGGAATGCTAAGTACAAATTCCTTATCTACCACAATTTGTTCAGAATAACCTCCAAAGGTATGGCCGCCCAAATGTTTGTCTTTACTATTGTAGGTTAGCGTGGCGCCTTTTTCGCAAAATTGTTCGAGGTCTTCTTTGCAAGAATCGCATTCCTGGCAGGAATCTACCATACAGCCCACGCCTACAAGATCACCTTCTTTAAAATTACTTACGTTTTTCCCAACCTGGGTTACCCGACCAATAATTTCGTGGCCCGGTACCACAGGATATTTAGAATTTTTCCAGTCGTTTCTAACCTGGTGAATATCACTATGGCAAACTCCGCAATATTCAATTTCAATTTGAACATCGTCTGCGGTAATTTCCCTGCGTTCAATGTTAAGTTCTTTTAAATTGGCATCGCTGGCTTGCGCGCCGTATGCTTTTACTTCATTCATATCACTCATTTTTCTTAAAGATAAAGAATAGAAAAGCTAATATTAAATGCCTATCCTGGTTTAACTTAATTTAACTTCTGTTTGATTATGAAAGTTTTTAGGAATAGGAAACAGCCCAAAAACAAAGGACATTTAGAATATTTCTTTTTACATTAGGGCGAATTTTGAAAGCTTTAAAAATGACAAAAAAACATCCCGGAATAAATACCATTTGCACCCATAGCGGAGAACTGGAAGACAAACAATTTAAAGGCGCGGTTTCACCATTGTATATGGCTACATCTTATGCGTTTGAAGATGTTGAAGTGAAGCGCTATCCAAGATATTTTAATACTCCAAACCAAGTGGCTTTGGCTCAAAAAATGGCAGCTTTAGAACACGGGGAGGCAGCGTTGATATTTGGAAGCGGAATGGCAGCGGTAAGCACAGCGCTTATGGCTTTTGCGCAGAAGGGAGACCACGTGGTTTTTCAGAATACACTCTATGGCGGAACCAGTAATTTGATTACCGAAGAATTTGAGAAATTTGGATTGGAATATTCATTTACTAAAGATTCAAAACCCGAATCTTTTGAGGCTGAAATAAAAGAAAATACAAAGGTGATCTATATTGAAACACCGTCAAACCCACTACTTACTGTAACCGATATAAAAGCGATTGCCGAAATTGCCAAAAAGCACAATTTGGTAAGTATGATAGATAATACTTTTGCTTCCCCGGTGAATCAGAATCCTATAGATTTTGGAATTGATATTGTATTGCATTCAGCGACCAAATATATGGGTGGGCATAGCGATATTCTTGCAGGAACGGCGATTGCTTCTGAAGAGCATATAGATAAGATCTTTCAGCTGGCTAAGAATTTTGGCGGAAGTTTAAGTGATTTCACTGTATGGATGTTAGAACGTAGTTTAAAAACTATGGGATTGCGGGTAAAAGCCCAGAATGAAAATGCTTTAGAATTAGCTCGTTTCCTTGAAAAACACGAAGACATTTCCAGGGTTTATTATCCCGGTTTAGAATCGCATCCAGATCACGAACTTGCAAAATCACAAATGAAAGGTTTTGGTGGCATGATGTCGTTTGAATTGCGTGAGGGATTGGATTTTGATCTTTTTCAGAAGAAATTAAAATTGATAAAATCTTCAATGAGCCTGGCTGGAGTAGAATCTACGATCTTATCGCCTTCAAAAACTTCTCACGGCTTACTTTCTCCTGAAGAAAGAGAAGCCCAGGGAATAAAAGATGGCTTGATGCGATTTTCAGTAGGAATTGAAGAAAAAGAAGATTTGATGGAAGACCTGGAACAGGCGTTGAAAGGAGTTAGAGGGTAGAAGTACGAGATGTGAAGTTTGAACGTGAAAAATATCAAATGGTAAATTTCATTTTGAAACGTCATCCTGAATTTATTTCAGGATCTAACTTGTGCGAGAAAAAGAATTTCCTGAATAAACTTAACCTAAGGTGAGTTTGAACAAAATTAAGATTTCCGCCTGCGCGGAAATGACAAAATAAATACTATGAAACTAGATATATTAGCTATAGGCTCGCATCCAGACGATGTAGAATTAAGTTGTTCGGGCACTATTGCAAAAGAAGTAGACCGAGGAAAAAAGGTAGGGATTTTAGATCTTACTCGTGGTGAAATGGGCACGCGCGGCACTGCCGAAACTCGTGATAAAGAAGCAAAAGAAGCTGCAAAAATACTGGGCGTTTCAGTTAGAGAAAACCTTGAGTTTAGCGATGCTTTTTTTGAAAATAATACCGCCCACAAACTGGAAATTATAAAAATCTTACGAAAATATCGTCCCGAAATTGTTTTATGCAATGCAGTAGACGATAGGCATATAGACCACGGAAAAGGAGCGAAATTGGTAAGTGATGCCTGTTTCTTAAGCGGCTTACGTAAAATAGAGACTATTGTTGATAGGGAGAGTCAGGAGGCCTGGCGCCCAAAACACGTTTATCATTATATACAGTGGAAAAATTTAAAGCCTGATGTGGTAGTAGATATTTCGGGATATATGGATAAAAAGATGGAATCGGTGCTGGCTTATAGAAGTCAGTTTTACGATCAGGATTCTAAAGAGCCTGAAACCCCTATTTCCAGTAGTAACTTTTTAGACAGCATTAATTATAGGGCAAGAGATCTTGGTAGATTAATTAATACGGAACACGCGGAAGGTTTCACCGTAGAACGTTACCCGGCGGTAGATTCAATTTTCGATTTAATATAGATTGATTTTTAGTTTTTCCTAATTATTTAATTAGAAGCTTTTTAGCTGTATGTACAGGAAATAGCATTAAAATTCGTTCTAATATTAAAAATTTTTCTTTGGGAAATAGCTAAAATAACCTACATTTGCAACCGCAATTAAAATGGTGGTTGTAGCTCAGCTGGTTAGAGCGCCGGATTGTGGTTCCGGAGGTCGCCGGTTCGAACCCGGTCTTCCACCCCTTTATTCAAGCCTTCAGTTTTCTGAAGGCTTTTTTTATGCAGTGAATTTGAGGAACCTAAGATATTAAATTAGACGCTATGCTGAATTGGTTTCAGCATCCAAGTGGAATTAAACAAAAACTATTTTTTCTAATAAGACTTCCAAAAGCCTAAAATCAATCCTTATTTTTACAACACAAAAATTTCTACTATGAACTCCAGAGAAGAGCAATTAAAAGCATTTGATCGATTATTAACTATCATGGAAGAGCTAAGAGAGCAATGTCCCTGGGATAGAAAACAAACTATGGAATCGTTGCGGCATTTAACCATTGAGGAAACCTACGAGCTGTGCGATGCAATTTTAGATAATGATTTAGAGGAAGTACGAAAAGAATTGGGAGATCTACTGCTGCACCTGGTGTTTTATGCAAAAATAGGAAGCGAAACAAAAGAATTTGATATCGCTGATGTTGCTAATGGAATTTGTGACAAATTAATAGCCCGTCATCCGCATATTTATGGAGATGTAGAAGTAGCAGATGAAGAAGAAGTAAAGAAGAACTGGGAAAACCTGAAACTTAAAGAAGGTAAAACCAGCGTTTTAGAAGGAGTGCCGCGTTCTTTGCCGGCAGTGGTAAAAGCCAGTAGAATTCAGGAGAAAGTTGCCGGGGTTGGATTTGATTGGGAAAAACCGGAACAGGTATTTGAAAAACTTCAGGAAGAATTAGGAGAATTACAGCACGAAATAAATACCGAAAATAAAGATAAAATAGAAGCTGAATTCGGCGATGTTATGTTCTCTATGATTAATTATGCCCGTTTTCTTGGTATAAATCCTGAAAACGCTTTAGAACGTACTAATAAAAAGTTTATTACCCGGTTTCAGTATTTGGAAGGCAAAGCACAAGGACAAAATAAAGCTTTAAAAGATATGACTTTAGCTGAAATGGATGTCTTTTGGAATGAGGCTAAGTTGTTGTGAGATCCATATTTTTTTGAGAAAATTAATCTGGTTTTTAAGTAAATACCTATAAAATTGAAATTCTGTATCTTTGATAAAAAGCTTATTAAAATGGACTTACAAACAAGAAAGAGGAAGTTTATAAAGGAATTTTTGGAAATTGAAAGTGAAGAAACCTTAGAACGATTGGAAGTATTATTGAAGAAAGAAAAAGAAATTTCAGAGCGCAAATTAGACTTAATGAGTAAAGAAGAGTTAAACAGTAGAATTGAACGTTCTGAAATAGATTTTAAGAAAAATCGTTTTAAAACCAGTTCTGACTTGTTGACGAAATATCAATAAAAAATGAAGATAATTTGGTCTGAATTTGCTGAAATCCAAATTGACGAAATTTTTAAATTTTATGAAGAAGAAGCGAATTCAGTAATCGCAAGTAAACTTGTTCAGAATATTATTTTGGAAGCTGAAAAGTTAAAAGATTCACCCTACATCGGCCAGAAAGAATGGCGGCTTCAGGAAAGAAAAATTACCTATAGATATCTAGTTTATGCTCATTATAAGATAATTTATTCTGTACAGGAAAATCCTGGGTATATTAAAATTGCAGATGTTTTTGATACAAGACAAAATCCACCCAAAATTGGAAGAAGCAAAATTAGTTGAATAAAAAATACTTACATCTCAATCTTTTCAACCTTATTTTCCAAAAATAATCACCTTAGGATTAATTTTCAATGTTGAAAATCCCAGGTTATTTTTTATCCATTCCAGGCTTTTTGCAGTATAGAAAAAAACATGGGTACGATCGTTTTTATAATACCAGTTATTGAAATCTATTTCTTCAGAATAAATAGAGGTTTTACAATACAATTTTCCTCCAGCATTTAGTCGTTGGGCTAATTCGCTGAATTCACGTTTTGGTTCATAGAAATGTTCCATCACTTCACAACAAATAATAAAATCGTATGTAGCGTTTAATACGGTGGTATTCGGGTAAAAATAAGGATCGTATAAAGCAATGGAATATCCTTGTTTTTCAAGAATGTTTGCGGCAACCGGCCCGGTGCCACAGCCGTAATCCAACCCCGAATGTTTTGAAGTAAAATCCGTGAGAATTTGAGAGGTTATGGGGCTTACAAAATCCTGATAGCCGAGATCCTCTATGTCGTTATTGTGCGTGAGGTATCGTTTTTCTTCGGCGTTTTTTGAAATAAAGAAGTCGGGTAAAAGTTGAATGCCACCACAAGTGGTGCATTCAACAAATTCCCTGTTCTTACTTTTCCAGAATTCTTTGGTTGCACCTTCGCAAAGAATACATTTCATATCGCTTTTCTTAGTAAAGCGACTTGATTTTACGAAGTTTTTCTTTCCAAACTTCCAGTTGTTCTTTCTGGTCAGCTATATTTTTGTGTACTTCCTGTACCAACGGGTTATCATCATCTACATTAGAGAAAAACTGTAAGTTGTTTTCTAACTGTCTAATTTCAGCCTTTGTTTCCTCAATTTTCTTGGTAAGGAAATAATGCTCATTACGAAGCTTTTTATCATCGTCTGCATCATTTATAGCCTGTACTTTATTTTCGTATTTCAGCATTTCAGCTTTGGTGTGATCTACATCTAATTTATTGAAAAGCTGATCTAAAGCTTTATTGAATTTTCCTTCAATAAAACGCTTATTGTGAGGTACTTTTCCAAGATTTTTCCAGTCTTCAATAAATTGTTTAATCTTAGGTAGATCTTCTTTTTTATCGCCGGTTAGCTCTACAGATTTTACCTGCTCTAACAATTCTTTTTTCTTATCAAAAGCTTCAAATTCCTCTTTATTCTCATCGTCACGATTTTCGTGCATGCGTTCAAAATAATGATTGCAGGCAGCTTTAAATTGTTTCCAAACCTTGTCGCTATCTTTTCTTGGCACGTGACCAATCTTTTTCCAATCGGCCTGGATTTTCTTCATTAAAGGCGTTACCGTCTTAAAATCGTCGCTATCTTTATTTTCTTCAGCGATTTTAATAAGCTCTTTTTTCTTTTCAAGATTATCGTATTGCTGCTTTTTTAGGTTTTTGTAAAAAGCGTTTTTATTTCGGTTAAATCGGCGAACGGTTTGTTTGAAATCTGTCCAGGTTTCTTCGTTTTTACTACGTGGTACCTTCCCAGCGTTAAAAAATGCTTCCCGAAGCGCTTCAATTTCTTTAATTTTTTGTTGCCATTTATTGTGGCTTTTATACTCTTCGTCTGCGATTTCCCTAATTTTCTCAATAATAACCTGCTTGGCCTTCCAATTCTCCTCGTAACGCTCATCCATCGTACTAAAGAATTCCTGGCGCTTATCGTGAATTTGTTTGGTAGCACTGCTAAAACGCTCCCAAATATCTTCCCTAAACTCTTTTGCAACCGGTCCAAGTTCTTCTTTCCACATTTTGTGAAGCATTTGCAATTCCCTAAACGCACGGTTTACATCGTTTTCCTGCACCAGTTCTTCGGCACGGTCTATTACTTTTAATTTTTGATCGAGGTTGTGTTTAAAATCAAGATCGCGGAATTCACGATTTAAATGAAGGAAATCATAGAAATTCTCTACGTGATGGTGATAAGTATTCCATACATCGTTATATTTTTCTCGCGGAATAGGTCCCGCAACACGCCAACGATCCTGGAGCTCTTTAAAGTGCTTGTAAGTGGTATTTATATTTTCTTCAACATCAATTAGACCTTTTAATTCTTCAATAATTTCCAAGCGTTTGGCCAGGTTTTTATTAAGGTCTTGCTTTAGTTGCTTGTAGTAATTATTACGTTTTTCCCTGTAATCAAAATATAGTGAATTGAAACGTTTTTTTAGCGGAGTAGAGTAGTGGAAGTCTATAATATTCCCGCCTTCGGCAAGAAATTCCTCTTTTTTCTCCTCTTCTTCTTCGTTAAATTTCGCATTAAATTCAGCACGAATTTCAATTACGTGGTCTTTAATTGCCTGAACTTTTTCCTTTTTAAGCAAAGATTCAAATTCATCTGCCAGCTGTTCTTTGCTCATTGCGTGATAATCTTTCTTCGGAATATCATGCCGCTCAGCCTTAGTCTCATCTTCGCTGTCTTCTGC
>NZ_CAXAVR010000082.1:0-12243 GCF_963972535.1 uncultured Salegentibacter sp. | reverse complement strand
ACTTCCTGGGCTTCATCTACACCAATTTGACCTTGTTTATTTTCTATTCCAAGTTTTTGGTACCATTCAAATAAACTTCCGTAGGGATTGGTTTTCACAAATTCCCGCCATTCTTCTAAAAAGTGGGAAGAAACAGGATGTTTTTTTATTTTTTGATTGGCAGCAACGGGAAATGCAAAATGAAGATCGGGATGCGCTAATTTTTTAAATCGCTCATTACAATTGCTGTTTCCAGAATTGTTTTCTCCTTCCTTATTTTTGCAAAGTATGTATTGCGCGTAAGCAATGGCCAACGGTAAAGTACCACTACCACTTTTTCCTACAAACAACTGTGCGTGGGGAACCCGGCCATTATCTACCGTTGTGGTAAGATGTTTCTTTAAATGCTGTAAACCTATTATTTCTTCAAAAAGCATAAGCAAATATAAAATTTATATACACTTTAATGTCTTCGGAAAAATTTATATTTGTAAATAGCGTATGCTGAATAAAAGCCGATTGGGCTTAATCTTAATCAACCAAACCATATTTTTGGTTCTAAAAAATGAAATGAAAAATGAAGACTTTAAACGATTTTAATTTTAAAGACAAACAGGCATTAATAAGAGTAGATTTTAATGTTCCATTGAATAAAGATCAGGAAGTAACTGATGCTAATAGAATTGAAGCTGCAAAGCCTACTATTCTTAAAATTTTGGAAGATGGTGGGAGCGTTGTTTTAATGTCGCATCTTGGCAGGCCAGAAGGCAGAGAAGAAAAATATTCTTTAAAACATATTGTGAAAAAAGTTGCAGAGGTTATTGGGGTAGAACCCAAATTTGTGAACGATTGTATTGGAGATGAAGTTAAAACTGCAGCCGATAATTTACATCCCGGTGAAATTTTATTACTGGAAAACCTTAGATTTCATAAGGAGGAAAAAGGTGGAGACGAAGATTTTGCAAAACAACTTTCGCAACTTGGGGATATTTATGTAAACGATGCCTTTGGTACCGCACACCGTGCTCACGCCTCTACTACTATTGTTGCCAAATATTTTGACGATAAATGCTTTGGATATTTATTGGAAAAAGAAATTAAAAACCTTGATAAGGTACTTCACAGTAAAGAAAAGCCGGTAACTGCGGTTTTAGGTGGCGCTAAAGTTTCGTCTAAAATTACCGTAATTGAAAATATTCTTGATAAAGTAGATCATTTGATTATTGGTGGAGGAATGGCCTATACTTTTATTCTCGCCAAAGGCGGAAAAATAGGAAATTCTCTTGTAGAAGAAGATAAACAGGAATTAGCTCTGGAGATTCTTAAAAAAGCCGAAGCCAAGAATGTACAGGTTCATCTTCCGGTAGATTCTATAATTGCCGATAGTTTTTCTGAACAGGCTTCTACAGATACCGCTAAAATCAACGAAATTCCCGATGGTTGGATGGGACTTGACGCCGGGCCAGAAAGTATCAAAAATTTTGATGCAGTAATCCAGGAATCAAGAATTATTCTTTGGAATGGGCCGCTTGGTGTATTTGAAATGGATAAATTCTCAAAAGGAACTATTGCTTTAGGAAATTCTATTGCTGAAGCTACCAAAAATGGTGCTTTCTCTTTAGTAGGAGGGGGAGATTCTGTAGCCGCGGTTAAACAATTCGGTTTTGAAGATAAAGTAAGCTATGTTTCTACAGGCGGTGGTGCTATGTTAGAGATGTTAGAAGGAAAATCATTGCCCGGTATTGAGGCAATAGGGAAATAAAATGTACTAAAATCTAAGATTTTACGTTCTTTTTTAAATATTGAATAATTATGGGCAGGTATATAATTTTATCTCTTGTATTCCTTTTTGGGATTAGCCTTCAGGCGCAGGAAGAGGAGAAGGGGAAGCAGGTAGAGAAAGCTAATTTTAGGGTACAGATCTTCCAAAAGGTAGATAGCAGTGAAATTATTCTTGCTCATCCCGACCCGGAATTCAAGAACAAGTTACCAATTTCGGCTGTGATCAGGGATTCTTCTGCGGTTTCGTTAGAAGATCTTCCCCGCGCAGCCAAAATTGATTCTGTTTGGAAAGCACAGCTTACCAATTCAGATCTTTTTGACGAGATGTATAAAAGCATCAGGGAACAGGATTATGAAAATGAAGTAAACAAAGAACTTCCCACCGATACTTTAAAAGCCAGGTTAGCGAAATTAAATGCTCGCACGCCGTTTAACGTAGAATACCATCCCGTACTGGAAAGTGTTATTAATTCCTATTTAAAACGCAATAAGAAGGCTATGGAGCGTCTTATGGCGTTAAGTGAATACTATTTCCCAATGTTTGAACAGCAGCTGGATCGTTATGATATTCCGCTGGAGATAAAATACCTGGCCATCGTAGAATCGGCTTTAAACCCAAGAGCAAAATCCTGGGTGGGTGCTACGGGCCTTTGGCAGTTTATGTATAGAACAGGAAAAGCTCACGGACTTGATGTAAGTAGCTATGTAGATGATCGTATGGATCCTCAAATGTCTACGGAAGCCGCTGCAAAATACCTGGCAAACCTATATCGATCTTTTGAAGACTGGGATTTGGTGCTCGCCTCCTATAATTCTGGTCCGGGAAATGTTTCAAAAGCAATTAGACGTAGTGGTGGCTCGAACAATTACTGGGAGTTAAGACGATTTTTACCACGAGAAACTGCCGGATACGTTCCTGCTTTCCTGGCTACACTTTACCTTTTTGAGTATGCCGATGAACACAACTTTCAGCCGCAAGGGCCGGACATTGCCTTTTTTGAAACCGACACCATAAAAGTGAAAAAGTTGATCACCTTCGATCAGATTTCTAAGGTTACCGGGGTAGAAAAAGAAATGCTTCAGTTTTTAAATCCCAGTTACAAACTGGATGTTATTCCATTTGTAGAAGATGAAAATTATATGCTAAGGCTTCCGGCCACCGTAAGCGGTGCTTTTGTAAGTAATGAAGCTGCTATTTATAATTTTGCCGAAGAAGATATTAAAAATAAAGCAGCAGCTTTTCCTGAGTTTGTAAAAGCAGATGAACAAATAAGGTATCGTGTAAAAAGCGGTGATTATTTAGGGAAAATTGCCGAGCGTTACGGGGTAGGAGTAAGCAGTATTAAGCGCTGGAATAATCTAAGAGGCAATAATTTAAGAATAGGGCAATATCTTACTATTTATCCGCGAAAACCCGGTACAGAAGCTCAAAATACATCTACGGCAAGTAGCCAAAACAATAAAGAAAAAACCTATACCGTGAAGAAAGGAGATTCGCTTTGGAGTATTTCCCGTAAGTTTCCGGGAGTTACGGTACAGAATTTGAGGGCTTGGAATGATATGGGTAATAATAGCCTAAAACCCGGGATGGAACTTAAACTTTCCAAGGGTTAATCATTTCAAACCAAACTAATAAAAATGAAAAAAACATTATTCCTTCTATTCAGTTTAGTTTTTATCGTTTCATGTAACGAAAACGGCGATAAAACAGAAGAACGTATCCTTTCAGACTCTTCCGGAAATATTAATCAAATTACCCTGATTATTGAGAACGAATTATGGGAAGGCCCGGTAGGCGAAGCCATTAGAGATAATTTTGCAGCTACGGTAGAAGGATTGCCCCAGGAAGAACCTTTGTTTTCTTTAAGCCAGATACCGCCAGAAACCTTTAGCGGATTTGTTAGAAAAAATCGTTCTTTTATTTCCGTTCAGGAAGGGAAAGAGGCTGAAGCCAGAATTATTAAAGATCTTTATGCCCGGCCACAAACCGGTGCAATAATCTCTGGTGAAAGCGAAGAAGAACTAATTCATATAATTAATGAAAGTTCAGAGAAAATGGTTTCTGCCTTTAAAGAAACTGAAATGAAGGAGAAGCAACGCCGAATGAAAAAATCGCTTAAAAAAGATGGAAAGCTGGAAGAAAAATTCGGTTTATCCTTAGATTTTCCATCGGCTTATAGATATGCGTTAGAAGAAGAAGATTTTGTTTGGATTAGAAAGGAAATACCAAAAGGGAATATGGAAATTCTTATTTATGAGGTACCCATCAGTCAAATTGAAGCTGATACCAATACTATTGGAAATATTATAAAAATGCGCGATTCTATTGGAAAAGCCCATATTCCCGGCCCTACCGAAGGAACTCATATGATTACCGAAGAAGCCTACGCTCCTTATCTTTTTGAGACTGAAATTGATGGTAAATTCGCGTATGAAACCCGTGGAACCTGGGAAGTAAAAGGCGCTTTTATGGCGGGACCATTTTTAAATTATGCAATTAAAGATGAGGCCAATAATCGCTATTTGGTAGTAGAAGGTTTTGTTTTCTCTCCCTCCAGAGGCAAACGTGATAATATGTTTGAAATAGATGCTATCCTGCAGTCTGCAGATATTGAATAGCACAAATTAAAATACAAATAAAAAGCCCGAACTTTAAAATTCGGGCTTTTTTTATAAGGTAGTTATTTGTCTATTTCTTTTCTTCTGAAAATTTCTTATCATCAGAAGTAACTGGCTTTTCGCCGTTTTCGTCTTTAGAAGCGTCTTTAAATTCTTTAATTCCACTACCTAAACCTCTCATCAATTCAGGAATTTTTCGACCTCCAAATAGTAGCAATATTACCACAACAATTAAGATAATTTGCGGGGCACCAATAGCTAATGGTAAAATAAGTGCATTCATAACGTATAATTTTGATATTACAAACTTAACAAGAATTAAATAATTACAACGTTAATATGGCTTAAATTTAAGTTTTAGTTGTGGGGTATTATAAAACGGGAAGGCAATTTTATTGAAAATCTTATTTTTTCTCTCTAAAAAGATCCAATTTAGACCTAAGTTTGAGAACTTCACTAAACAGGCAAAAATTTTAATTTAACTTTGTAAATGTAATATGGCAGAAAATAAAAAAGAGAGAAAAAAATTCACCAAAAAGTTACTTCATAAATACCGAATGGTAGTTTTGAATGAAGATACTTTTGAGGAAAAACTTTCTTTTAAATTAACCCGCCTCAATGTTTTTGTAACGATCACGCTAAGTGCAATAATTTTAATTGCTGCCACTACTTTTATAATTGCTTTTACTCCGCTTAAAGAATATATACCCGGCTATTCTTCCGCCCAATTAAAAAGACAGGCTTCTGAGCTGGCTTATAAGTCAGATTCCCTTCAGCAGGTTTTAAAGCTGAATAATCAATATTTAAGTTCAATTAAAAATGTACTTACTGGGAAAGCAGATACCTCCAGTTTAAGTAGAGATTCTATGGTAGAAAACCCTATAATGGGTCAGGAAATTGAAGCTATAGAACCTTCCAGGGCAGACTCCCTGTTAAGAGAAGAAGTAGCGCAGGAAGACAAATACAATGTTTTACCCTCTGCTACAGATAATATTGACTTTTCTCTGTTTCCGCCGGTAAAAGGTTCAATTTCTGAAGCTTATGATGCTAAAGAAAAACATTATGCAGTAGATATTGTAGTTGCAAAAAACACTCCGGTTAAATCGGTTGCCGATGGACGTGTAATTTTTGCAGAATGGACTACAGAAACCGGTTATGTAATAATTATTAAGCACGAATATGGCTTATTGTCGGTTTACAAACACAACGCATCTATAGCCAAAGAACAGGGGGAGAATGTAAGAAGGGGAGAGGTAATTGCCACTGCAGGATCTACCGGAGAATACACCACCGGCCCACATTTGCATTTTGAACTTTGGAACGAAGCCGTACCCGTAGACCCTGCAGATTATATTGATTTTGATTAATAAATCACGACCTTTGTAACACCAAAGGTATTTCTGAAATTTAAAATACCAATTAATTCAATAAAACCTATGTCTTTAAAGTCGTTTGGAGCAAAGATTTTTGCCAATTATATACGCAAAAAAATAGATAAATGGGCTTCCCAACCTGAAGCCACCCAGCAAAAAGTATTCAGGGAGCTTATAGAAAAAGGCAAAGACACGCAGTTTGGCAAAGATCACGATTTTAAAAACATCAAAACTTATAAAGATTTCATCCAAAATGTACCAATTCGCGATTACGAAGAATTGCGCTTTTATGTAGATAAAATGGTAGCCGGCGAAGAAGATATATTATGGCCGGGTAAACCTTTATACTACGCAAAAACTTCTGGTACTACCAGTGGTGCCAAGTATATTCCACTTACAAAAGATTCTATGCCCTCGCATATTAACGCGGCCCGAAATGCGATTTTATGTTATATCGCTGAAACCGGAAATGCAGAATTTGTAGATGGAAAAATGATCTTCCTCCAGGGAAGTCCGGAAATGGATGAGAAAAACGGTGTGAAATTAGGTCGTTTATCGGGGATCGTGGCGCATTACGTGCCTTCCTATCTTCAGAAAAACAGAATGCCCAGTTGGGAAACCAATTGTATTGAGGATTGGGAAACTAAGGTAGATGCCATTGTAGAAGAAACCCGAAACGAAAATATGAGCGTTATTAGCGGTATTCCATCCTGGGTGCAAATGTATTTTGAAAGACTTCAGCAAAAAACCGGGAAGAAGGTTGGTGAGCTTTTTCCTAATTTCGATTTGTTTATTTATGGCGGCGTAAATTATGAACCTTACCGTTCAAAATTTGAAAACCTAATTGGTAGAAAAGTAGATAGCATTGAACTTTACCCGGCTTCAGAAGGATTTTTCGCTTTTCAGGATAAACAAACCGAAAAAGGAATGTTACTGCAACTCGATTCCGGTATGTTTTATGAATTTGTAAAAGCCGATGAATTTTATGAAGAAAATGCGAAACGGCTTACTATTGGCGAGGTAGAAACCGGTGTAAATTATGTAATATTGGTTTCTTCAAATGCCGGTCTTTGGGCATATAATATTGGCGATACGGTGCAGTTTACAAGCACAAAGCCTTACCGGGTAATTGTTTCAGGCAGGATAAAACATTTTATTTCGGCCTTTGGAGAGCACGTTATTGCCAAGGAGGTAGAAGAAGCTATTCAGGAAGCCACTGCAGCTACAAATGCAAGAATTAGCGAGTTTACCGTGGCACCGCAAATTACCCCAGAAAATGAAGAATTACCTTACCACGAATGGTTTGTAGAATTTGAAAAAGAGCCTGAAGATTTATCTAAATTCAGTAAAATTCTGGATAAAAGTCTTCAGCAGCAAAATTCTTACTATTTTGATCTTATTAAAGGAAAAATTCTTCAGCCATTAAAAATATCAAAAGTTCCAGAAAATGGTTTTCAGCAGTATATGAAATCTATTGGAAAACTGGGCGGACAAAATAAGTTGCCGCGCCTGGCCAACGATCGTAAAATTGCTGAAGTCCTGGAAAAAATTATAAAAGCATAACAAAAAAATGATAAACCTAAAATTACTAGGCCGTACCCGCGCCCAAGAGAGTACCCACGCGATAGAGCGTATGTATATTACTATGCGCCACCTTTTTAATCGTGGTTTTTATAAACCTATGGGCGTTTCGGGAGAGACCTTAAGGGAAGCCTTACTTATACTTCGCCCCGAAATTTACGGCTCTATAGCCGATGATAAAGCTGAATTAAGCGGATTACTTTATGTGATAGACCGTTTACCAAAAGGAATTGAAGAATGCAGGTTTATAAACCTTACCAGTGATGAAGGCTATGGGAATTCGCATTTTAAGCCTATTGTTCCGCCAAAGCGCCGGCGTAACTGCTATAGGATAGACGATGAACAAATGAATATTGAAATAACCCGTGGCCGTTCTGAGATCTATGATATTCTTACTCACCTTACTTTTCTGTTTGTAGAGTCTCATAAAATAATGCGTCGCGTAATTATAGATGAAGAAGGTAGTGTTACCAGAGATTGGCAAAAACTGGAAAAAGCTGTTTTACAGGAAGAGCCTTTAGACCAGGCACAACGCGAAATTGCTTTAACTCACACCGCCAATATTTTAGGCCGAACTTTCTTTGAAGTTCAGGATATTTATCCAAAATTCTCACTACCGGGAAATCCAGAACGTTTCTTAAATATAATCTACTGGTTAGGGAAACTCGCTATTGCAGAAACTATAAACAACGATAAAAGGATTATTACTTTTAGTCCCGTTTTAAGAGAACGTTTAGGGCACCATATTCACGGAGAAATTTGGGCCGATAATATTAAGCAACATCTCATAAAAGAGAATTTAATGCACCGCCCTTTACACATTATTAGTGCGAATATGCATAGTGTAATGAACACGCTTTATACTCCTTCAGCTTTAAAAACCGAGCTTAAAAAGAAAAAACCACTGGAGATTTACGAATTGCTTAGTAATACTGCCAACGGCGATTTACGCAGCAAAGTAATGAAATCGGCTTTAGATAATGGGATGACGTTTTTAGACGATAAAAGCGGAACCAATATAGATGTGCAAATCTTTGATACGGCTAAACTAAACGGTAAATACGGAAGCTGGGATATTAAAACCGAAGAAGAAGCTCCGGTAATTATCGTGATGGATTATGCTTTTGGCGAGCAGGCTTATGAAACTATGGATGAACTGCTGAAACCATACAATTTTGAAGGAAATGAGATAAAAATGAACGTAGAATCTATCTCCATTATGGGAAAAGCCGGTATCCTGGAAGGCGGAAAAGGAGATATTATGATTCCTTCTGCGCATTTATTTGAAGGCACCGCAGATAATTACCCGTTTAAAAATGAACTTAGTCCGGCCGATCTTGAAGGCAGCGGAATTGATATTGTAGACGGTGCTATGATCACCGTTTTGGGAACTTCGCTTCAAAACCGGGATATTCTTAAATTTTTCCACGATTCTACCTGGAATGTTAGCGGGCTTGAGATGGAGGGCGCACATTACCAAAAAGCCATACAGGCGGCTTCCAAATTACGCGGAAGTATAGATAGCGAAGTTAAAGTTAGATATGCCTATTACGCCTCAGATAATCCGTTAGAAACCGGTAGCACCTTGGCATCAGGTGGGCTTGGAACTACCGGGGTAAAACCCACTTATTTAATTACTGAAAAAATCCTGGAACAAATCTTTAAATCTTAGTTTATGAAAGTTGAAGAATCACCTTTAAAAGACTGTTTTATTATAAAACCCGATATTTTTCGGGATAAACGGGGCCTTTTTCTGGAGAGCTATCACAAGAAAAAATTTATAGAATTAACCGGGATAGAAAAGGAATTTGTTCAGGATAATCAATCTATTTCAAAAAAAGGTGTTTTGCGCGGGTTGCATTATCAAACCGGGGAATTGGCGCAAACCAAGTTGGTGCGCGCTATTTATGGCAAGGTGCTGGATGTGGTGGTAGATCTACGGCCAGAATCGCCTACTTTTAAACAAAGTTTCAAAATAATTCTTGACGATGAGAATTTATATCAGCTCTATATTCCAAAGGGATTTGGGCACGGCTTTGTAACCCTGTCAGAAACTTCGGTTTTTGCTTATAAATGTGACGAATATTACTATCCGGGTTACGAAGCAGGTGTTATTTTTAACGACCCCGATTTGGCAATAGACTGGGGATTTCCCGAAGAAGATATGATAATCTCAGATAAAGATTTAAAACAACCGCGATTAAAAGAGATTTTTAAATGAAAAATATTCTCGTTACCGGTGCCAATGGACAATTAGGAGCTTGTTTTAAAAAGATTTCAGGGAATTATCCTGATTTTCATTTCGTTTTTCAATCTTCTGCAGAAGCTGATATTACCAATAAATCAAAATTACAGAAACTTTTTGCTGAAGGGAATTTTGATTGGGTTATTAACTGCGCGGCTTACACAAACGTAGAAAAAGCCGAAGCTGAAGAAGAGAAAATTTTTAAAATTAATGCTGAAGCTACCAAACATCTCGCTGAGCTTTGTAATGATAATCAGGCGAAATTAGTTCATTTTTCCACCGATTATGTTTTCGACGGGAAAGCTGAAAAACCTTATACAGAAACCGATAAGACAAATCCTATAAATGTATATGGCGCTTCAAAATTAAAGGGAGAACAGTTAATCGCTGAGGTTTTAAAAGAACATTTTATTTTAAGGACTTCGTGGCTGTATTCAGAATTCGGTCATAATTTTTATAAAACTATCCTTCGAAAAATAGACGAAAAAGCTGAATTAAATATCACCACTTCTCAAACCGGAACACCAACAAATGCTAATGATCTGGCTAAATTTGTTTTGGAAATAATCGCTTCAGAAAATAAAGATTTTGGATTATATCATTTCAGCAATTTGGGCGAAGCTACCTGGTATAGTTTTGCAAAAGCAATTTTAGAATTTACAGGAAATTCAGAAGAAATTCGGTTAAACGAAAGCAACAATTTTAAAACCATTGCCGCAAGACCGGAATATAGCGTGTTAGATAAAACTAAAGTTCAGGAGAAATTTCAGAAGAAAATTCCGGAATGGAAGATGAGCCTTAAAAGCCTCATCCCTTCGTAAATCTCATAAAATTTAAGTAATTTTCGCACCAAACTTCAGGAATGGCAAAAAGAATACTCATTACTGGTGCTGCCGGCTTTCTAGGCTCTCACTTATGCGATAGGTTTATTAAAGAAGAATATGAAGTTATTGCGATGGATAACCTTATTACCGGAGATCTAAAGAATATTGAGCATCTTTTTAAACTGGATAATTTTGAATTTTTTCATCACGATATTACCAAATTTATCCACGTTCCCGGCGAGTTAGATTATATTTTGCATTTTGCTTCTCCCGCAAGCCCCATAGATTATTTAAAGATTCCCATTCAAACCTTAAAAGTTGGTTCGGTGGGGACTTTGCATTGTCTTGGTTTAGCAAAAGAAAAAAATGCCAGGATTTTAATCGCGTCAACTTCCGAAGTTTATGGAGACCCGCAGGTGCATCCGCAAAGCGAGGAATATTATGGTAATGTAAATACCATTGGGCCCCGTGGGGTTTATGATGAAGCAAAGCGATTTCAGGAATCTCTTACCATGGCGTATCACCGTTTTCACGGTTTGGAAACCAGGATTGCGCGTATTTTTAATACCTATGGTCCCAGGATGCGTTTAAACGATGGGCGGGTAATTCCGGCTTTTATTGGGCAGGCCTTACGTGGCGAAGATCTTACCATTTTTGGCGATGGTTTACAAACGCGTTCTTTTTGTTATGTAGACGACCAAATAGAAGGAATTTATCGCTTATTGTTAAGCGATTATCCCGATCCTGTAAATATTGGAAATCCAGATGAAATCACTATTAAAGATTTTGCCGAAGAAATTTTAAAACTTACCGGAACCGAGCAAAAAGTGGTTTATAAAGAACTTCCCGAAGACGATCCTTTAAAAAGGCAGCCAGATATTAGTCGGGCAAAGGAGGTTTTAGGCTGGGAACCTACTGTTTCCCGTAGTGAAGGAATGAAAATCACTTATAATTATTTCAAAAATCTAAGTCCGGAAGAATTAGAGAAAAGCGAGCACAAAGATTTTTCCAATCATATAAGGCGATAAGCAAGATATGGAGAATCCCCTGGTTTCCGTAATTATGCCCGCTTTTAATGCGGAAAATTTTATTGAAGCTGCGGTAAATTCTGTAATTGTTCAAACCTACTCCAACTGGGAATTGTTTATTATCGATGATGCCTCAACAGATACTACGATTTCTAAAGCTGAAAAATTAGCAAAGCAAGATTTCCGAATTAAAATACTTCAAAATCAAAACAATTTCGGCACAGGAATAAGTCGAAATAAAGGAATTAAAGCCGCTCAGGGCGATTTTATCGCTTTTTTGGATGCAGATGACCAATGGAAACCGGGAAAGCTGGAAATTCAGCTTAAAATGATGCAGCATCAGGATGTTGCGGTTTGTTTCTCCAGTTATTTACAAATAGATGAAAATGGAAATTCCAGAAACGAAATTATAGAAGCACTGCCCGTTTTAACCTATCAAAAATTGCTTAAATCAAATTACCTGGGCAACCTCACCGGGATTTATAACGCTAAAAAACTAGGAAAGATCTACGCTCCCGAGATAAGGAAAAGGCAGGATTGGGCACTTTGGCTGGAAGCTGTTGAAAAAGGTGGGCCGGCGGTAGGAATTCAAAAGTGTTTAGCAAAATACCGGGTTAGAAAAGGCTCTATTTCAGGAAATAAAGTTGAGATGCTTAAATATAATTTCAACATTTATCACAAGTTTTTAGGTTTTAGTTTCCCAAAAAGCCTTGGTTATATGCTGGTTTTTTTAAATGAACATTTCTTGGTTAAGCCTAAACAGGTAAAAAAGATTTAGAATAATTTACGTCATCCTGAATTTATTTCAGGAT
>NZ_CAXAVR010000081.1:0-12364 GCF_963972535.1 uncultured Salegentibacter sp. | reverse complement strand
CGGCATTATTAGTGCTTAGTCCGTTATTAATTCCAATTATAGTTTTATTAGCTTTGGCGAATCGGGGGAAGCCCTTCTTTTTTCAAAAAAGACCGGGTAAAAATGAACGTATTTTCAGTATTATCAAGTTTAAAACCATGACAGATGAAAAGGATAGGAAGGGAAATCTGTTGCCCGATGATAAAAGATTAACCGGCGTAGGTAAATTTGTAAGAAAAACATCTATAGATGAAATTCCACAGTTAATTAATGTCTTAAAGGGTGATATGAGTTTAATTGGCCCCCGACCATTATTGCCTCAGTATTTGCCATTATATTCTGAAAGACAAAAAAAACGTCACGAGGTAAAACCTGGAATCACTGGTTGGGCCCAGGTTAATGGGAGAAATGCAATAAGCTGGACTAAAAAGTTTGAATATGATGTGTGGTATGTAGAAAACTTATCTTTTGGTTTGGATGTTAGCATTATCTTTAAAACAATTAAGAAAGTAATTATTTCTGAAGGAATAAATACCGCCAATATGGCGACTACGGAAGCTTTTAACGGAAAAAATTAAAATGAATATTTACGGAGCCAGCGGTCACGGAAAAGTTGTTTTTGATATCTTGAGTAGCAGAAATATTCAGGTTAATTCAGTTTTTGACGACAATACAGAAATTACAGAATTTCTCGGTTTTAAAGTGACACATGAGCCTAGTGAACATCAGCTAAAAACTCCTTCAGTTTTGGCTATTGGTAATAATATAATTAGAAAACAAGTCGCGCGCAGATATACAGGTTTAATAGCTGAAGCGGTAAGTCATTCTTCAGCCATAATTTCTAAAATTATCGAGCTGGGTAAGGGCACTGTTGTCATGCCGGGAGCTATAATTAATGCAGATACAAAAATTGGCGAACATTGCATTATCAACTCTGGTGCGGTTGTTGAACACGACGTGCACCTGGAGAACTTTGTACATATAGCTCCAAATGCGGTATTAACTGGAAATGTTAGTGTGGGAGAAGGAACACAGGTAGGAACTGGTGCCTCAATTATTCCGGGTGTGAGAATAGGAAAATGGGCATCTATTGGTGCCGGAGCAGTAATCATTGAGGACGTGCCAGACTTTGCTGTGGTTGTTGGCAATCCTGGAAAAATAATAAAATACTTAAATGAATAAAGATAAAATTTGGTTATCATCTCCACACATGGGCGGAAATGAGCAAAAATTCGTCAATGAAGCTTTTGAACAAAATTGGGTAGCACCTTTAGGCCCCAATGTAAATGGTTTTGAAGAGGATATAAAGAATTACCTTTTTAAAGAATCTGGGAAAGAAGGTGCCGTGGCCGCTTTAAGTTCTGGAACAGCGGCATTACATCTTGCTTTAATTATGATAGGCGTCAAAGCCGGAGACGAAGTGCTTTGCCAGAGCATGACATTTGCTGCTTCCGCTAATCCTATTGCATATTTGGGAGCTACTCCCATCTTTATTGATAGTGAAGAAGAAACTTTAAACCTTTGTCCAAATCAACTTAGAATAGCTATTGAGGATAGAATTTCAAAAGGAAAAAAACCAAAAGCAATAATTGCCGTACATTTATACGGAATGCCTTATCAAGTTGAAAAAATAAATGAAATAGCACGGGAATTTGATATTACTGTAATAGAAGATGCTGCTGAAGCTTTGGGCAGCACCTATAAGGGTGGGAAATGTGGAACGTTTGCAGAATGTGCAATTCTTTCATTTAATGGAAATAAAATTATCACTACTTCCGGTGGTGGAGCCCTGATTACGAAATCTCAAACTGCTAAGGAGAAAGCGGTATTTTTAGCCACCCAGGCTAGAGATGCTGCACCACATTATCAGCATAGTGAAATTGGATATAATTATAGGTTGAGTAATATTTCTGCGGGAATAGGTCGTGGCCAAATGCAGGTTATAGATAGCCGGGTAAGTGCACGGAGACAAATGCACGATTTTTATGTAGATTTGTTTTCTGAAATAGAGGGAGTTAAGGTTTTTGAGGCTCCTAATAAAGATTATTTCGCCAATCATTGGCTAAGTGTGATCACTATTGATGAAAATAAGTCGGGTGGAATAAGTAGGGAAGATTTGCGTTTACACCTCGAAAAACTAAATATTGAAAGCAGACCTCTCTGGAAACCAATGCATATGCAACCGGTATTTGAAGATGCTGCTTTTTATGGAACAGGGGTTGCAGAGCAATTATTTAAAGACGGACTCTGTTTACCATCGGGTTCCAATTTAACCGAGGAAGAACGAAACCGAATTAAATCTGGAATTTTATCCTGTTTTAGTAACAGAAGTTAATAGAATTATGGGCAATAAAATTAATAAGGCACTAAGAAATATTTTATCGGGTACCGATAATGCCCTGGATTTAAGAAATATTAAATACCTGCCAAGATGGGCAGTATATTTAATAGATCTTTCCTTAGTTGCTATTTCTACATTGTTTACTGTTTTAATTATAGTAGATCTTACTCCAAATTACTATACAATGCTTAGTTTTTATGATAAAGCATTTATCGTAATTGGTGTCCATACTTTCTATTTTTATGTATTTAAGACGTATGCGGGAATTATTAGGTATTCTTCCAATATAGATGCACTAAAATTACTATTAGCCACAATTAGTTCGTTTATCACGTTATTGATTATTAATTACGTTACTTTTTTCATCGTCGGTCAGAAGGTGTTTTTAGTTGGAGGCTTATTAATTAATTTATGTATTTCATTCTCTTTGCTTTTCCTTTTTAGATTGGGGGTAAAACAGATCTATGAATATTTTAAATTGGTGAGCCGGGATGAGGATATATTGAATGCCGTGATCCTCGGGGCCGATGAAAATGCAATTTCCATTGCCGGAGCCCTGGATATTGAAATTCCGAGAAGATTTAAAATAGTTGGTTTTTTAACTAACGAAAAGCATAATAAAAGCATTAGGCTACTTGATAAACCGGTAATTAACTATTCAGCTAAAATTCATAAAGCAGTAGAATCGGTTAATGCAGATGCTATAATTCTTTCTGAAAATAGTTTTACGGCTGAAGAAAAATTCAATTTTGTAGAAGATTGTTTAGAGCACAATATTAAAGTCTTTAATGCGCCAATTGTTTCTACCTGGGGGGAAGATAACCAACCAATCGCGAAAAAAGTGAAATCTTTACAAATTGAAGATCTTTTAGAGCGGGAACCCATAAGACTTAATCCGGAAAATAAAATTGAGCAATTAACTGGTAAAACAATTTTGGTAACCGGGGGAGCTGGTTCTATAGGAAGTGAAATTGTAAGGCAGGTTGCAAAATATAACCCTAAGAAATTAATAATTCTAGACCAGGCTGAAACGCCCTTACATTCCTTAAGTCTTGAAATTCAGGCGAAATTTCCTGAGCTTAAATGCAAATTTATTATTTGTGATGTAGGCAATTTTAAACGCCTTGAATTAATGTTTCAAAACCAGGGAATAGATGTAGTTTATCATGCCGCGGCGTATAAGCATGTTCCGTTGATGGAGGAGAATCCTCACGAGGCAGTTTTTGTAAACATACAGGGAACAAAAAATCTTGCCGATCTTTCTTTAAAATACCAGGTTTCTCATTTTGTCATGGTTTCTACCGATAAAGCCGTGAATCCGAGTAATGTTATGGGAGCATCTAAGAGAGCTGCTGAAATGTACGTGCAATCGCTTTACCACTTTCATGCAAAGGAAAATCTGGATACCACCAAATTTATTACCACCCGTTTTGGAAATGTATTAGGTTCCAATGGTTCTGTAGTTCCATTATTTAAAAAACAGATTGAGAAAGGTGGTCCGGTTACAATAACCCATCCAGATATTATAAGATATTTTATGACCATTCCCGAGGCCTGTCAATTGGTTTTAGAAGCAGGAGCTATGGGAAAAGGAGGGGAGATCTTTATTTTTGATATGGGAGAACCGGTAAAAATTATGGATTTAGCCATAAAAATGATTAAACTTGCGGGTTATGATCCTAATAAAAATATTAAAGTTAAGATTACCGGTTTAAGGCCGGGGGAGAAACTTTATGAAGAATTGCTGAACGATGAATGCAAGACACTTCCCACACATCATAAAAAGATTATGATAGGGCAGGAAGTTGTAAGGGATTATGAACACATTAGTGAAAGAATTGAAAGCATTATTAAATCGGCCAATACCTTAAAAGCCGATAAAATGGTGAAGAAATTAAAAACTCTTATTCCAGAGTTTAAGAGTAACAATTCTATGTTTGAAAGCCTGGATAATAAAGAAGAAGTAATAAGTAAATAAATATAATTGAATGTTTAAATCAATTAGGAAACTTGGATTGTTTCTTATTTCGAGTATCATAATTTCAAGTTGTGCGACTAAAGATGACGTGGTGTATTTTCATGGATCAGAAAGTCTCGAGGGAAAAGAAAACCTGTTGGATTACGAACCACGAATTGAAGCAAACGATGTTTTACGTATCAATGTTTCTTCATCTTCTGTGAATGAAGAGATAGTAGAACCGTTTCGTATGAATCAGCAAGGACAAGGCAGCGGCGGTGGTGGCGGTGGCCAAAATCTCTCTTTAACGGGTTATTTAGTTAGTCCGCAAGGAACTATTAATTTTCCTGTCCTTGGAACCGTAGAAGTAGAAGGCTTAACCCGAACAGCAATTCAGCAGAAATTGGAAGATCAGATTTCAGAATATGTAAGGGATCCCGTAGTTGATGTTAGAATCGTCAATTTTAGTGTAACAGTGTTAGGAGAAGTTGGTTCTCCCGGCAGAGTTCAAATTACCGATGGACGTATTACTATGCCAGAACTTATTGCCATGAGCGGGGATATTACCTATAACGGTAGGCGAGAGAATATTAAGATTATTCGCGAAGTAAATGGTGTTAAAACTGTGGGACATATTGATATGACAGAATCTGATTTGTTTGATAGTCCATTCTTTTACCTTAAACAGAACGACCTGGTGTATGTAGAACCAACTTATAGAGCTGTTAAATCAGCTGGATTTTTTACCAGCTACCAGGGTATAATTTCAGTAGGAACTACTATTATTAGTCTTTATCTTTTAATCAATAATCTGTAAATGGAAGAACTAAACGACTTCACCGAAGAGAAGGAAGAATCTAGTTTTGATCTAAAAGCAGAGATTTATAAGTATTTAACTTATTGGAAATGGATTCTTTTAGGTTTTCTGATTGGTGGATTATTAGCCTATTTATATAATAGATATACAATCCCAAAATATAGTACCGAAGCTACGATGATGATCGTAGACGATCAGGAAAAAAATGCAATGAATGCTACCCCATCTGGAGGTGGGGCCATTTTTTCCTTGGAAGATGACGGAATTCAGAATCATATTGAAAAACTTAAGTCTAAACAACTTGTAGAAAGCGTAGTTAATGAATTAGATCACAATATTAGCTATTTTATTGAGGGAAATGTAATTACTGTAGAAGCTTATAAGTCCAGCCCTGTTCTTATAGAATTTATTACGCCAGATACAATTGTACACTCAATATCCAAAAATCTGGTGGTGACACCTAACTCAGATACCTCTTTTACACTCGAGGAAGAGGCTACTGGATATTCTGAAAATCACAATATAGGAGAAGTCATTAAATTAGACGACCTGGAATTTACAATTCTTCCTAAATCGGGGGAAGAAGAAGGTACTTTTAGAAAAACGAGTTCCGTAAATATTAGAATTCAACCTTTGCGCACTGTCGCTGCCGAGTATATTGCCAAGTTGCAAATTGCTCAAAAAGGCCAGGCCAAAGATATTTTAGCTTTAAGTTTAGTTCAGGCTTCTTCAGAAAAATCAGAAGATTTTCTAAATAAATTGATGGAGCGTTTTAATGAAGAAGGAGTAAAGGATAAACAAGAGGTTGCAGAAAATACTACCAAATTTATTCAAGATAGACTTGAAATGATCACTACAGAATTGGACTCGGTAGAAGTAGGCATAGCTGAATTTAAGCGTGAGAATCGGTTGATGGATATCTCTAGTGGAGCTTCAGAATTCCAATCAAAATTTTCTGCAGCAGAGCAGGAAATTTTTGCTTTGGAAACGGAATTATCCCTGCTTGAATCTATAGAGGAGGTTTTACGAAATCAAGGGAATTATGAATTATTACCCGAAGTAGGAATAAGTGAAGGTGGAGTTGCTGGACTAATAAACTCATACAACACGCTTGTGATGGAGCGTAATATGTATTTAAAAGCCGGAACTGAAAAAAATCCTATTGTAGAAACTATAACCGAGCAACTTGATAGTTTACGAGAAAATCTATATGAGAATATAGCAAGCACAAGGCGTTCGATTAATGTCAGGCTGAGGGAACTTAATCAACGGGAAAATGTCGCCCAGGGCCAGTTTAGCACCTTCCCCGGTTTGGAAAAAGGGATGCGAAGTATAGAACGGCAACAGCAAATTAAAGAACAGCTCTATTTATTTCTTTTACAAAGAAGGGAAGAAGCCGCTATCTCCTTTGCAGCTACCGCTTCTGTTGCAAGAGTAATTGATGAGGCATTTACGAATAACTCACCGGTAGATCCGAAACCCTGGTTGATTTTGGTAGGTGGATTTCTAATTGGATTAATTATTCCTATTCTTATCATTTTCCTTAAGAATATGTTAGATACTAAAGTTCACCATAAAGGAGAATTGCAAAGTCTAACTAAACACGTGCCATTTATTGGGGAAGTACCTCGAATAGCCAGTGATCAAAGTGAGCAGATTGAACTTAATGATAGATCTCCCCTGGCAGAATCCTTTAGAATTTTAAGAACCAACCTGGCGTATCTAATTCAGAATAAAAATAAAGATCGAGGTGAGGTGATTTTTGTTACTTCTACTATTAAAGGAGAAGGAAAAACATTTGTTTCGTATAATATGGCCCGAACTTTACGTAGTACTGGAAAAAAAGTTCTTTTAATTGGAGCCGATATTAGAAATCCTAAATTGCATCGTTATGCCGATGTTACTGTAGGAGAGAAAGGGCTTTCAGATTATTTATATGATTTTGACGTGACTGAAGATCAAATAATTTCTAAAGACCAGGATAGCAGTATAAAAATGGATATGGTGCTTTCAGGACCGATACCTCCAAACCCTGCAGAATTACTAATGAACGACCGTATGGAGGAGCTTATAAGTTATGCGGCGAAGCTTTATGATTATGTTCTGGTTGATACTGCACCAACAATGATTGTTACCGATACCTTATTGATTAGTCCATTAGCTGACACTACGCTTTATGTGGTGCGTGCAGATCTAACCGATAAGAAAATGCTTGATTTTCCGAAAGAACTCAAGCAACAAGGGAAAATTAAAAGTCCGGCGATTATTTTAAACGATGTCGATTACTCTAAATTTTCTTACGGAGCTAAATATGGTTATTCTTATGGCTATGGTTATGGCTACGGTGTGGATAAAGAAACCCGTTGGGAGCGAATCAAAAACAGGATGTTCGGTAAGAAATAATAAACTACTATGGTTTAATGTTGAATAAAATAAAATCCAAAGTTTTGGCTATTTAAACAAAGCTTTGGATTTTTTAATTACCGGCTCAATTAACTTTACCTGGTTTTTCTTCAGTTTAAGATTTCTTATTTTTTCAAGATGTTCCATACGGTGCGCATCGCTACTAATAAAATCTATCATTCCGTTTTCCAGTAGTTGTAATGCTTTTTTGTGGATTCCCGTTCCGTAGTGAGTGCTTAGAGAAAGCATATTAAGCTGAAACTTACAGCCTCTTGCTTTTAAATCTTCATATTTATTGAGGCTGGTTCCGTGGTAAAATGCATATCGTTCTGGATGCGCTAAAATTGGTTTCAGATTTTTATTTTGAATTTTAAAAAGGATTTCCGCTAGATTTATTGGGGCCTGGAAATAAGACATTTCAACTAAAACATAGTTATCTACTACATTTAATACGTTTTCCTTTTCTAATTGATCTATTAGAAATTGATCCATCATATACTCTCCGGCAGCTTTTATAGAATTTCCTTTAGGTAAATTATTTTTTATCTTTTTCAGAGCTGGAAGTATTGTCTCTGGCGTATTTGGATAAAACTCTCCCATTACGTGGGGACTGGCCACGAAATCGGTTACTCCAAATTCGTTAAATTTTTGGATCATACTCAAAGAATCTTCAACTTCTTTAGCACCATCGTCTATTCCAGGTAACAAATGGTTATGGAAATCGGTAAAACCTTCCAGTAAATCGGCTAAGAATATTTTTTTCTGAAAAATGGATAGCATTTCTAAGATTTAGAAGCATAAAATTACATATTTTTAAATCAAATTAAGCATATTTAAAATGTCTTAAAACCTACTTATGAAACACTTTTATCTTACATTTTTATTTTTGCTCTTATTTTTATCGGTAAATGCCCAGCAAATAGATTTTAAGGGCAATGTAAATGCTACCGGCTTACTTTTTAGTGAAGATAATTCTCCTTTTTGGTTACATACCAACCAACGTGGCAGAATAGACGAACTTACTAATTTTTCTGGGTTAGCTAATGTTTCAGGAATTTATAGATTTTCTGAAAATGCTAGTTTAGAAGGAGGTTTGGGAGTGCTTTATCAAGATGGCTTTACTGATAAATTACAATTAGACGAATCTTACCTTGCCTTCAACAATTCCTGGTTGGGAATTGTTGCAGGAAGAAAACAACGTAAAGAATTATATAGAGGACTAAGCGCTACAAACCAAAGTATTCTATGGTCTTTAAATGCGAGGCCATTACCCGGAATAAGATTTTTTACTAAACGCCCAATCTTTTTTAAAGACAATCGTGGGCTCGGTTTTGAAGCTTCCCTGGAGGAATATTTTATGGATGACGAGCGCTATGTTGAAGACACAAGACTTCATCATAAAAGCTTTCATTTAGTTTATAAATCTTCACCGCAATTCCAAATTTCTGCAGGGTTAAGACATTTTGTTCAGTGGGGTGGCACCCATCCCGAATTTGGCGATTTACCTTCAGATTTTAAGGCTTATACAAGAGCCGTTACGGGTAGAGGAGTGGGAGATGATACCGGCGATGGAATTTCTGAACAGGAAATTAATGGCCTGGGAAATCATTTGGGAAGCTACGAGGTTAATATCAAGACTATTTTAGCCAATTATAATGTTGAAATTATTTACAACCATTTATTTGAAGATGGCTCTGGAAGTTTACTTAGAAATACACCAGATGGCCGCTATGGGGTTTTTATTGAAGATCCTACAGCAGCTATAGATTCCTGGATTCAGGCGGTGATGTACGAATTTTATTATACTAAAAACCAAAGTAAGAACACCCCAACAACAGATGGTCAGGATAATTATTTTAATAATAACCTGTATCGCTCTGGATGGACCTATGAGAATAGAGTTTTAGGTCTGCCGTTTATCACCCTGGGTCCAGATAGGTTTAGAATAACTAATAATAAAGTACTTGTTCACCATATTGGTGTAAGCGGAATGGCTTTCAGTAAAATTCCTTACAAATTTCTTGGGAGTTTTAGAAAGAATTACGGAGGTAAAGGAAGCGCTAATACAAACGGGCAACATGTACTTTCAACTTATCTTGACTTAAATTTATTACAAAATATAGTGAATCTAAACCTTCAATTGGGAGCTGATTTTGATGAAATTGAAGGCTCTAATTTTGGCGCAGGAATTTCTGTATCCAAATCATTTTTATAACAGCGCCGGTAACTTTAAGCTCCCCCAATGAAGAAATGCACCACGCCTGTATTAAAAATAAACGAAGCGTATAAGATTTTAACCTGGAATTCTTCTGCGGAAAATTTTGTAAGAGAAAATTTCAATAAACGTTTAGCAACTCAACTTGGTATTTCAAAAGTTTTTTCTTCAGAAATATCTAAAAGATTTAAAAGTGATTTTACTTCAGGCGAAGGTATCTTTCATAAGCTATATTCTTTTTCAGAATCAGAAAATTTAAAAATACTGTGTAGTCCCTGTTTAAACGAAAATGGTGATGTAGAAGCTTTTTCTATATGTTTAGAATTAGTCGATAAAAATGATGCTGTCTCACCAGAGAATATAATTCAGGCAAAAAATGTAGTAGAAAACAGTTCATTGGCAATTTTCCTTTCAGATCCTAACGGGCCGGTTATAGAGGTTAATAAAGCTGCTTGCAGAATGTTCGGTTATACTTTTGAAGAATTTAAGCGGCTAAGCAGGGAAGACATTATACTTAAAAACGCAAATTTAAAGAATGCGCTTAACCAAAGAAATTTGGTGGGTGAGTTAAGACATGAATTAACAGGAATAAAGAAAAATGGAGAGAATTTTCCGTGCGAAGTACACTCGGTTATCTATACAAATCACAATGGAGAACAGAGAACCAGTACTGCAATTATAGATATTTCAGCCAGGAAAAATCAGGAAATAATTGCAGAAAACAGTATGCAGGCGTTTCAATCTTTATTCGATTATAATCCCGATGCAGTATATTCCTTTGATCTTAAGGGGAATTTTATCGATTTTAATGAAACTGCATTGGAATTTATTGAAGGAACAAAAGAAAATGCGAAAGCGGCAAATTTTTTGCCTTTAATAGCTCCGGAAGATAGAGAGCGCGTGTTGAATATTTCTCTTAAAGCCGCTTCAGGAGAGATTCAACGTTATCAAACTAATTTTATTGGTCTTAAAGGGACTAGAAGAGTTCTGGATGTTACAAATTTTCCTATATATGTTAACCGAAAAATTACTGGTGTATATGGTATTGCCAAAGATATTACCAGGCAGGTTGAAATTGAACAGAAATTAAGGGAAGAACGTAATATGTTTCGGGCAATTATAGATTATATTCCAGACCATATATTTGTGGTGAACCAATATCACGAAATAATTTTAACCAACTATGCTTTTTACAATAATTATTTAGGTACTGAAACTGAGGAAAACAGTTTAGGGTTAACTCCCAAAGATTTTTTTCCTGAACAAGAAGCTTTAGAAATAATAGACGATAATACCTGGGTGATGAATTCGGGCGTACCGATTATAAATCGTGAAGATATTATTAGTGATTTTAATGATAAAATTGATTACACGCTTTTAACCAAAGTGCCTTTTAAGTTTGGAGATAACAAAAAAGGATTGGTGGGAATTTCCAGGAATATTACTGAAATAAAACAAAAAGAAGAAGCCTTAGAATTATTAAACCGTGAATTAAAAAAACATACCGAAGAGCTTGCACTCTCTAATAAAGAGCTCGAGCAGTTTGCTTATATCGCTTCCCACGATCTTCAGGAGCCACTTAGAATGGTAACCAGTTTTCTTACACAACTTAAGAAAAAGTACAGCGATCAACTTGATGAGAAGGCCCAGCAATATATTTATTTTGCCCACGATGGTGCTACCAGAATGCGACAAATAATATTAGATCTACTTGAATATTCAAGGGTTGGGAGAGGAGAGTATCAGGTTGTTGAGGTGAATACTAAAGATTTGGTTTCTGAAGTTTTACTGCTTCAAAAAAGATGTATTGAAGCGCAAAATGCAGAAATTAAATTAGGAGAACTACCAGATTTAAAAGTTGAAGAACTTCCTTTAAAACAGTTGTTTTCTAATTTAATAGGAAATGCCTTAAAATATCATTCTAAAGATCGGCGGCCAGTTATAGAGATTTCAGCTGAAGAAAAAGATGTTTACTGGGAATTTAAAATAAACGATAATGGTATAGGAATTGAGGAAGAATTTAAAGAAAAGATATTTGTGATTTTTCAGCGTTTACATCATCGTGATGAATATGAAGGCACTGGAATAGGATTAGCAATTTGTAAGAAAATTGTAGACCACTTTGGAGGTGAAATTTGGGTGGAATCAGCGTATGGTAAGGGGAGTAGCTTTTATTTTACAATCCCAAAACAATTTTAGTATATTTACTAATCCATGTAATTTAAATTCTTTATTGTTTAGTCCGGGTTACCTTGTCTTTTCAATTTATAAGCTGAAAAATTTTTTCAGAAGTTAGCTATTAAATTACTGAGGTTTAAAATTATTTTAAATGACGAAAAATTCCGGGGAATTAAAAATCTTGGTTATTGAAGATAACCCAGGTGATTTTATGCTTATTGAAGATTACCTGTCTGAAGAACACCATGCCCTGGAAATTCAGCGCGCCGAAAACTTTAAAATTGCTAAAACGATTCTTCAGAAAACTTCAGATTTTGATACTGTTTTACTCGATTTATCACTTCCAGATATTAATAATACCGAATTACTTGTAAAAGATATTCTTGCATTTTCTAACGGAACGCCTGTAGTTGTGCTTACCGGTTATACCAATAAAGATTATGGCGTAAAAACACTTTCCTGGGGAGTTTCAGA
>NZ_CAXAVR010000080.1:0-12448 GCF_963972535.1 uncultured Salegentibacter sp. | reverse complement strand
GAACCTGCCTTAAAATATCCCGGCGTACCTGGGTGGCAAAATCTTCTAATTCTTTAATTTCCATAATCTATACATTAAATGATTTAGCGTCTTCTAAAAATTTCGCAAGTCCGCTATCGGTAAGTGGGTGTTTCAATAAACCATCTATAGAAGATAGTGGTCCTGTCATAACATCGGCACCAAGTTTAGCACAGTTAATTACGTGCATAGTATGGCGAATTGATGCTGCAAGAATTTCAGTTTCAAATCCGTAATTATCATAAATAAGTCGGATATCTGCTATCAGGTCTAACCCATCGGTAGAAATATCGTCCAATCTTCCCAGGAAAGGTGAAACATAAGTTGCTCCAGCTTTTGCTGCAAGCAAAGCTTGCCCGGCTGAAAATACTAACGTACAGTTGGTTTTTATTCCTTTATCTGAAAAGTATTTTATGGCTTTTACACCTTCCTTAATCATAGGAACTTTTACAATAATTTGCTTGTGTAATTTCGCCAGTTCTTCTCCTTCACGCACAATTCCATCAAAATCTGTTGCTACTACTTCGGCAGAAACATCTCCATCTACAATTTCGCAAATATCCAGGTAATGCTGAAGAATATTATCTTTACCGGTAATACCTTCTTTTGCCATTAAAGACGGATTAGTTGTTACTCCATCTAAAACGCCCAGATCCTGCGCTTCTTTAATCTGATCTAAATTTGCTGTATCAATAAAAAATTTCATCTCAAGTTTAGTTTTAATTATTTTTCTTTAGTTAATTCTATTTCAAATGGGACAGCCGGTAAATCTTCCAGGTTATAAAGATTGGCGTTCCCGGGATTATTAGCCCAGGCATATCTTATTACACCTGGATTTTTAATTTTATTACTATAAATTTTCAAAGTATTATCACCTATTACCTCAGCTTTGGCTTTATAAAAAATCTTACCATCTTCTGAAATTGTAAACCCGGTAGGTTGATCTCCGTTTTTAATTTTCCAGCCTGATTCTAAATTCTCAAAATTGACTACAACAGCTCCATTTTTAATTTCCCAGGCTGAAGGTGCTGGACCGGAACTAACAATATCTTCATCATATATTAGTTTTCGAGCTTCCAGCGCTAATCTATTCCCTACGTCCTTTTTATTTAACGGGTGAATATCGTTCCATTCCCCAAGGTCTATAGTTACGGCCATCCCGGTATGAGGAACATTAAGGTTTGTATTTCGTTGAACTTCTCTCATTTCAGCCCAGCTACTTTCTTGTGGCTCTGTGGATTCTTCCATAAAATTTGGCAGTTGCACCAAAAGAAATGGCAATTCGGGATCCTCAAAATTTTCACGCCAGCTTTTTATCATCTTAGGAAATGTTTCTGAATAAAGATCTGGATCATCGGTATCAGATTCTCCCTGGTACCATAGAACACCTTTCAATTCAAAATTTGTTAAAGGAGCTATCATTGCATTAAAAAGTCCGCCAGATTTCCACCTAATAAAAGTTTGTCCCGGGGTATTTGGCATTGTAACTGCCTGTTTAAACTTCCAGGTTCCATCAATATCCAGTGTATCTTTATCTAATATTAAATGATAAGGTTTATCTTTTATAAAACCTGTAGGGCCGCCATTATTTACCAAACGAACTACAATTTCATTCTCTCCTTCTTTTAATAATTTTGCATCAAACTTATATTTTCTGGGCGGATATTGATAACCGGTATGCCCAACCTGCTTTCCGTTTACATAGGCATAATCCATATCTACCAATCTTCCCAAATGTAATTTCACAGTATCAGAATCAGGTAATTGGGAAATATTTACAGTTTTTGAAAACCAGGCCACTCCAGCGCTATTATTTCTATTTTCTGCTGAAACAAAACCCGGAATTTCAATCTCCTTCCAGGATGTTTTATCAACATCAGTCTTAAACCATTTTTCTTGTAAACCGGTATCTTTTTTATTTAAATCGCTATACCAGTTATTAATTGCTTTTTGTTCAGCATTCACTACCGAATCTAAAAAAGCCTGATTCCCCCATTTTAAATGTTCTTCGTAAAACTGCGGAAACTCTTTTAAAGCTTCTTTATCCATCCAGGCTGAAACCGGGGAACCTCCCAGCGCTGAATTGATAAGCCCAATAGGCACTTCTTTTTTTTCATAGATCGCTTTGGCAAAGAAATAAGCAACTCCGGAAAATTCCATAATATTCATCTTATTGGCCTCTTTCCAAGAACCACGTGAAAGATCGTCCCTTTTGCCGGTAAATTCATACTTATCAGGCACTTCAAATTGCCTGATTTTAGAATTATTGGCATTTTCTATTTCATATGCATAGGTATCTGCCAACCTACCCATTGGTAATTCCATATTTGATTGCCCGGAACACAAATACACATCTCCAAATAAAATATTTTTCACCTCAACCTTATTCGAGGCATTAAATGTCATAGTATAAGGCCCTCCGGCTTTTTGAGCGGGAAGATTAATTTCCCATTTACCACTTTCATTGGTCTCTGACGTAAAATTTTCACCCTGAAATTGTAGCGTTACTACTTCTCCATTAGCGGCCCAACCCCAAATTTTAAGCTCTGTATCTCTTTGGAGTACAACATTATCGCTTATTAATTTAGGTAATTTAATTTGTGCAAATGTAATTCCTACACTTACAAAAAATAAAACTACAAATAATTTCTTTTTAAGATCCAGCCTCATAAAAATTTTTAAATTTTAGCGATAATAATTAATTAGAATTCAAAATTAAATCCTTTACGGGTAAGGTTTTGGTAAATTTCTTCATCAAACCTATACAGTTTGGCCGCCCTATGGGAGACCCCGGTTTGTTTACCTCCCGCCTCCTGTAAAAGTTTCATTTTTAAAAATTTTCTTCTAAAATTACTTTTATCCATTTCAACATCTAATATTTCAGTATAAAGTTGCATCAGCTGGAGCAAAGTGAATTTTTCCGGAAGTAAATTAAAACCAATAGGGGCGCGTTTTACTTTTCCGCGTAGACGGTTTAAACTGGACTGCAAAATTTCATTATGATCGTAAATAAGATCGGGAATATCTTTTATTCTGTACCATTTTGCTTCTGAAGCAGTAAAACCGGCCTTAACCTTAAAATCTTCTCTATTTATTAAAGCGTAATAGCCTACGGTTATAACCCGTCCCAGCGGAAATCGGTCTGGCTTGCCAAAGGTTTTAACCTGTTCCAGGTAAATATCTTTTACTCCGGTTAATTCTGAAAGTAACCTATCGGCAGCCACATCTATATCTTCTTCCTTTTTAATCCAACCACCGGGAAGACCCCATTTTCCTTTACTAATACCTTCGCCGTGTTGTACCAGTAAAACTTCCAGGTAGCTTTTTTCAAAACTAAACACACAACAGTCAATCGTTATGGAACTCATAACTTCTGCTGCAGAAAGATCATTTGTAGGTAAAAATGGCAAAGGGTTTTTCATAAGTGTATACAATAGGTATCTTTATAAAGATATAGACAATTTTTAGGCTTTATTTTTACTATCCTACTTTAATTAAGCCTTGTAAATTGCTAATATAAAAAAAAATAACTATACTTGTAGTCAAATAAACCATAAGATATCTGTAAATGGCAAAATTAAATAAGAGTGGTATTGTTTTAATCACCATAGTAGCAAGTCTTGGAGGCTTATTATTTGGGTATGATACGGCAGTAATTTCTGGAGCCGTTGGTGCTCTTGAAAATTATTTTATTGGAGCATTAGAAACTGATAAAGACCTTGCAATAGCTGCTATCTTTCAGTTTAAAGTAATTATTAGTATTTGTGTGCTGGCGCTTGTAATTTTATTCAGCTCATTTCTACTCAAATTTTTCAGTAAATCAAAAGCCTATCTTATTATTGGGCTTTTTGTGCTTATAGGAGGGGCTGTTTACTACTTCCAATTTTTAACGCTGCCAGGGGTTTTAACCGAAAATTTAAAGAATTCCATCCTCGGGTTTATGGTAAGTAGTGCGCTTGTGGGATGTATTATTGGAGCATCGCTCGGCGATAACGTTGCAAATTCTATAGGAAGGCGAAACGGACTCCTTATAGCGGCTATGCTGTTTGTACTTTCTGCAATAGGTTCAGCCTACCCCGATACTATGAATATTTTCTTCGGAGATTCACTTTCAGCTTTTATTGTTTATAGAATTATAGGAGGAATGGGAGTTGGTTTGGCAAGTATGCTAGCACCGCTTTATATTGCTGAGATGGCACCACCCAAAATTCGCGGAAAACTGGTTAGTTTTTACCAGTTGGCCATTGTAAGCGGGATGATGGTGGTGTATTTTGTAAACTACTTTATTGTTCAGGGGCAAACCGAAAGCTGGATAAACACTTCTGGCTGGAGATATATGTTTCTTTCTGAAGGAATTCCCGCTACTATTTTCTTTCTAGCCTTGCTTTTAGTGCCTAAAACCCCCAGATTTCAGGTGATGAAAGGTAACGAAAAGGATGCTCTTAAAGTTCTTGCTAATTTAAATGGCCCTGAAAAAGCACCGGGTGTCTTAGAAGAAATTAAAAAGTCTTTTGGCAAGAAAAAGGCCCACTGGCTTTATTTTGGAGGAACCGTGGTTGTAATTGGTTTACTCTTATCTATTTTTCAACAATTTGTGGGTATAAACGTGGTACTGTACTACGCGCCCGAAATTTTTAGAGGAATGGGTATGGAAACCGATGCTTCTATGCTACAAACCATTATTGTAGGTGCTATTAATATGATCTTTACAGTAGTGGCAATTTCTACCGTAGACAAGTTTGGCCGTAAAAAATTAATGATGATTGGTAGTGCTGTTATGGCGCTAAGTATGATTGGCCTTGGATTCGCACTTTACCTTGAAACAACAGGAATTACGGCGCTAATGTTTATGCTTTTCTACATCGCAGCATTCGCTATGTCCTGGGGTCCTGTAGTTTGGGTGTTATTATCTGAAGTTTTCCCAAATTCAATAAAAGGAGTTATGGCAGTAGCTGTAGCCGTACAATGGCTTGCCAACCTGGTAGTATCGTGGACATTCCCAATGATGAATAATAATTCAGATTTGGTAGCTATGTTCAACAATGGTTTTCCATACTGGATCTACGGAATAATGGCAATCCTTTCCGGTTTGTTTATTTGGAAATTCGTACCGGAAACCAAAGAGAAAACACTTGAGGAAATGGAAAACATTTGGGTCTCAAAATAAAATAAATCAAGAATTAACGTATGTATTTTTTAGGAATAGATTTAGGAAGTTCTTCAATCAAATTATCGGTACTCGATGCTGAAAAAGGGACAACTATAGCCTCGGCAAAAGTTCCCGAATTTGAAATGGAGATCGCCGCCCCACAATTTGGCTGGGCCGAACAAAATCCAGAAGATTGGTGGGAAAATGTAAAGAAAGGATTTAGCATTCTTAGAGATAAAAAAGGCGTAGACCTTAAAAAAATTAAAGGAATTGGTATCGCCTACCAAATGCATGGGCTCGTTTTAACCGATGATAAACTTAACCCGGTAAGGCCTTCAATTATTTGGTGCGACAGTCGCGCCGTAGAAATTGGAGATGAAGCTTATAAAGCCATTGGTGAAGAAATTAGTAAAAACCAGATTCTGGGAAGCCCGGGGAATTTTACTGCATCTAAACTGAAGTGGGTAAAAGAAAATGAACCCGAAAACTTCAAAAAAGCTTCTATTATGATGTTGCCGGGAGATTATATCGCGGCAAAACTTTCTGAAACTCCTCAAATAAGTACTTCAGGTTTATCTGAAGCCGCTTTGTGGGATTTCTCTAAAGGAAAATTAGCCACTGAAGTTTTAGATAAAATGGGACTTTCAGAAGATTTTATCCCTGAAATTGTTCCGAGCTTTGGAGATCAGGCCACGGTAAGTGCAGCTATTGCAAAGGAACTTGGACTTGATCCCGATACAAAAATCAATTACAGGGCCGGCGACCAACCCAATAATGCTTTTTCACTTAACGCGTTAAAACCGGGAGACATTGCTACAACAGCAGGAACTTCAGCAGTAATGTATGCCGTGAGTGCAGAAAACACGTTTGATCCAGAAAGCCGGGTAAACACCTTTCTACACGTAAATAATACCGAAAAAGCTAAACATAACGGCGTTCTTTTATGCATAAACGGTTCCGGAATTCTTTACCAATGGTTACGTAAAATAATTTCAGTGGGCAGGGAAGAACTTATTCCCTATGAAAAATTAAACGAAGAAGCTGCTAAGGTAGAACCAGGAAGTAAAGGTCTTCGCTTCTACCCTTTTGGAAATGGCGTAGAACGAATTTTCAGCAATAAAGAAGTAAATTCTGGTATAGAGAACCTTAATTATAACATTCACCAACCGGCTCATCTTATAAGATCCGCTTGCGAAGGAATTGTTTTTGCTATGAACTACGGTTTTGAAGTAATGCAATCTATTGGTGTGGAAGGAAAAGTGGTAAGAGCCGGGAAAGACAACCTTTTTTTAAGTCCGGTTTTTAGAGAAATTTTTGTCAATACCACCCAAACTACTTTAGAACTTTATAATACATCTGGCGCAGAAGGTGCTGCCCGTGGTGCCGCGGTAGGTTATGGATTTTATAAAGAATTTGACGACGCATTTACAAGTCTAAAATGCCTGGAAAGAATGGAGCCTGATCCCAAATTAAGTAAGCAGTACCAGGAGATTTACCAGGAATGGAAACAGAATATTAAAATTAAAGAATAATAATTATGAGTAACAACAAATTTTTTAAAGGAATAGATAAAATTCAATTTGAAGGCAGGGATAGTAAAAACCCTTTAGCCTACAAGTGGTACGACGAAAATAAAACAGTAGCTGGAAAAACGCTTAAAGAGCATTTAAGGTTTGCGGTGGCTTACTGGCATACCTTCAACAATAAAGGTGGAGATCCTTTTGGAGCTGAAACTGAAACTTTTGAATGGGACAAAAAGGAAAATGTAATAGATCGTGCCAAAGATAAAATGGATGCGGCTTTTGAATTCATTGAAAAACTTGGAATTCCTTATTACTGTTTTCACGATATAGATGTGGTAGACGATTGTTCTTCGCTTTCTGAATTTGAAAAGCGTATGGAAACTATGGTAGACTATGCTAAACAAAAGCAACAGGAAACCGGGATTAAACTACTTTGGGGAACTTCCAACCTGTTTAGCGATCCTCGCTATATGAATGGAGCTTCTACTAACCCAGATTTTAATGTAGTTGCTCGTGCAAGCGCTCAGGCAAAAATAGCAATAGATGCTACCATTGCCTTAAATGGTGAGAATTATGTATTCTGGGGAGGCCGTGAAGGTTATATGAGCCTTTTAAATACCGATATGAAGCGTGAGCAGGATCACTTAGCACAATTCCTTACTACTTGTCGTGATTATGCCCGCAAACAAGGTTTTAAAGGAAATTTCCTTATAGAACCAAAACCAATGGAGCCTACAAAACACCAGTACGACTATGATACCGCTACTTCTATAGGGTTCCTAAAGAATTACGGACTGGAAAAAGATTTCAAAATAAACATTGAAGTAAACCACGCTACCCTTGCAGGCCATACTTTTCAGCACGAATTACAAACCGCAGTAGATGCCGGGATGTTAGGTAGTATTGATGCCAACCGTGGAGATTACCAAAATGGTTGGGATACCGATCAATTTCCAATAGATGTTTATGAAATTACCGAAGCTATGTTAGTAATCCTTGAAGGAGGAGGAATTCAGAGTGGAGGAATCAATTTTGATGCGAAAGTAAGAAGAAATTCTACCGATCTTGAAGATAAATTTATAGCGCATATTGCCGGTATGGATGCTTTTGCACGCGGACTTATCGCTGCAGATAACGTATTACAAAACACCGATTATAAAAAGCTTAGAAAAGAGCGTTATGCTTCTTTTGATAGCGGTAACGGAAGCAAATTTGAAAACGGAGATCTTTCTCTTGAAGAAATTAGCAAAATAGCTAAAGAGCTTGGCGAACCAAAACAAATAAGCGGCAAGCAAGAATTATACGAGCAAATTATTGCCAATTCTTATTAGGAATTCGGCTTAATTAAACTTTATAATAAATCCTCTGAAATTCGTTTTCAGGGGATTTTTTTGATTAATGAAGTTTTGAAATCAACTCCTTTTAAAGAATCTTTTTAAACCAAAAAAACCTCCTTTTCAGGAGGTTTTTTGTTTTACTTTTTTGATTCTGCAACTGAAACTTTTCGGAATTCTTTTAAAAGTTTTTCCAGTTCTAGAGAAGATTTTCTCGCTCTGGTACCGGCGCTTTTATTGCCAGACTCCAACTGCGCATTAGCTTCTGTTTGGAAATTTTCAAATGTAGATTGAATGTTTTCAACAAGTTCTTTCATGATAGTAGTTTTAAAATTTAAAACGCTAAAATAGCAGAATATTCCCCGGAGACCTCAATTTTAGGATATTTTTGCTGAAAATTTTTAAAGAAAATCACCTATAATCTTAAAGCAGGTCCCCTCACCAATATTTAATCTTCTATAACCCATTTTTTATCAAATAATTAGCCTACGAAAAGAATGTTTTAAAATATTGGGATAGATTTAGAAGGTTATATCAAATTAAAAGTTTCAAAAAAAAACCTGCAATTTTTAAGATTGCAGGTTTCAAAGTAAGGGCGCTTAATTTACTGAAGCATCTCATACAACTTTTCAGCTGCTTTACTGGAAGATGCAGGATTTTGCCCGGTAATTAAATTCCCGTCCTTGAGGACATGAACTTCCCAGTCTCCAGACTTCGAATAAATTCCCCCATTTTCTTTCAGCATATCTTCTACTAGAAATGGAACTACCTCGGTTAACTGCACCGCTTCTTCTTCAGTATTTGTGAAACCGGTTACTTTTTTCCCTTTCACTAAAGGTTCCCCGTTTTCATTTTTTACGTTTTTAAGAGCTGCAGGTGCATGACATACTAAACCTATTGGTTTTTTCTGCTTATTAAAGGCTTCTATTAAAGCAATAGAAGTTTTATCTTCTGCAAGATCCCATAACGGGCCGTGACCCCCAGGATAGAATACCGCGTCAAATTCTTCCGCTTTAATTGTATCTAATTTTTTAGTATTCTCAATCACTTTTTGAGTTTCAGCATCTTTATAAAACCGCTTTGTATCTTCGGTTTGAGCATCTTCACTTTCACTGTTGGGATCTATTGGCGCTTTCCCTCCTTTTGGTGTAGCTACCGTAACATCCACTCCTTTATCTATTAAGTTGTAATAAGGTGCTGCGAATTCTTCAATCCAAAATCCTGTTTTTTGTCCTGTGTCTCCCAATCTGTCGTGAGAGGTTAATACAAATAGTACTTTCATATCTTTTATTTTTTCTTTATTCATTTAAATATTTGAAACTTCTTAACTACGCACTGCTTTCTCAATTGGAGTTCTTCCATCCAGAATTTCAAAAACCTGGTTATGCTTAACGTCGCTGTCCAGAACTTCAACAAGAGTGCGAGCAACGTTAGCCCGGGAAATACTCTCCTGTTCTTCTAATTTTTCTTTTAATTGAATTTTTCCTGAACCTTCTTCGTTAGTGAGAGCACCCGGTCTTACAATGGTATAATCCAAACCACTTTTACGCAAGTACTCGTCAGCATTTCCTTTTGCTTTTAGGTAGTCTTCGAAATCTTCACTAATACTGGGATTGTCTGCTCCCATAGAGCTAAGCATTACAAATTTTTCAACTCCAGCACGCTTAGCCGCATCTGTAAATTTTTTTGCTCCTTCCTGATCAACTCCTTCTACATTTTTTCCTTTAGAGCCGGCTGCAAAAATTGCTTTATCCACATTTTTAAAAGCATTGCTCAAATCTCCTTCTAAATCGGCCAGCACAGCAGCTACATTTTCTTTTTCAAAATGCTCTTTTTGCTCCTGCTTTCTCACCATCGCAATAGGTTGGTATTCACCTGATTTCTTTAATAAATCGATAATGATTCTTCCCGTGCTGCCGTTTGCACCGGCAACTAATACATTTTTCTTTTTACTCATAATCTTTTTCTTTTTTATTTATAATCTTAATTAATTTTAAGCAGCTTAGGATAAGCTAATAATTACTTTTCCTTCTGCTCTTCCCGTCGCCAGGTATTCATAGGCATCAATTCCATCCTCGAATTCATAAATAAGGTCTACTGTTGGCTTGATATTTCCCTCTTCTACCATTGTTTTGATTTCCTTCAACTGGGCAGCATTAGGCTGCATCCAGGTATGCTTATAGGCTATCGATTTTTCCTCAATAAGATTGGATAATTGTTCCGGTAATTTATAATCTGGTATCCCCATAATTTTGGCCGATTCTTCGTCTGGTGGACCTACGATTGAAGTTACAACTCCGCCTTTTTTAATTATTTTGAAGGCATCAAACGTATAATCATCTCCCAAAGTGTCAAAAACTATATCCAGGTTATTCGCAACTTCTTTGTAATCTTCTTCTTTATAATCTATCACCCGGTCGGCTCCAAGGGCTTTCACCCAATCTACATTTTTGCTACTGGTGGTGGTATAAACAATAGCTCCCTTTGCTTTGGCGTACTGAATGGCAAAACTCCCCACCCCACCGGAGCCGGCGTGAATAAGAATCCTGTCGTCTTCTTTTAGCCCTGCTTTTTCTAAAGCCTGGATTGCGGTGAGCCCTGTTAACGGTAATCCAGAAGCTTCTTCAAAAGATATATTTTCTGGCTTTTTAGCAACTTTATCAGCATTAATTGTAACAAATTCTGCTATGGTACCCATTTGTTCTTGTGGCACCCTGGCGTAAATTTCATCTCCGACCTCAAAACCAGTAACATCATTGCCTTTTTCCACAACCACGCCGCTAACATCAAAGCCAATGGTTACCGGTAGATTCAAATCAAGCAGTTCTTTTAAATTACCTTGTGCCATTTTATAATCAATAGGATTTAATGAAGCAGCTTTGACTTCAACTAAAATATCATTTGATTGTATCGTTGGTTTTTCGATCTCATTAATCGATAAACTTTCTTTAATTTCTCCGTATTTTACTATCTGTAGTGCTTTCATATCTATTGTTTTTTATTCGATAATCGAGAGTTAGGTGTTTCAATATTTGCTTCGATTGAAAAAATAGATTTTCGAAACAAAATTCGAATACTCTCGTTATTCTCGATGTTAAAAATTTATTTATCAGTAAGTTACTATATTATTTATCATTTTGCCTGTCTAAAAGAATATCAGACCATTTATTCAGGGTATCCTTTAGAAGCATTATTTCTGTTAGGGTTACATCTTCCGTCAGTAAAGTATTTAGAAGCTTCTCTGGAATTGGAATCGCAGTATTTTTTAGCTTTTTTCCTTTTTCCGTAAGCTGAATAAATACACTTCTTTCATCTTTATTAGAGCGTTTGCGCTGCAGCAAATCCATTTTCTCCATCCGTTTAATAAGCGGGGAAAGGGTATTGGTGTTTAGCAATAATTTTTCTCCAATTTTATTCATCGCTATATTATCGTTTTCCCACAATACCAATAAAACCAAATACTGAGGATAAGTTAAACCCATTTCTTCCAGGAAGGGCTTATAAGCTTTCGTTATTAGTCTGGAAACCGAATAAATAGGAAAACAGATCTGGTTGTTCAATTTAAGTTGCTGATTGTCCATACTATTTATTTTTTGAGTTTCTCCAGGCTCTCCACGCGCCAGATGACCAGAGTGCCCAGGCTATGAGCACCGGTTGAAAGAAAAGCCGTATTAATCTTGCCCTATCTGAATCTAAAGCGCCAAAAGCATCTTTTCCGTCTAAATACTGCGCAACGTTACCCGGAAAAACAAGAACAAAGAAAATCGCTAATGCCCAACCAATGGTAGCACGTTGCTTTTTCCAAAATAATAGAGCGAGGCCTAATGCCATCTCAACTAATCCAGATAAAATAACTACTAAATCTTTGCTTAACGAAAGCCAATCTGGCACCTGAGCCTGGAATTCTATTCTATTAAAGGTTAAGTGGCTAAAGCCTGCATACGTCATAAACAAGGCTAGTAAGATTCTAAAAATGTTTTGCGTTAGTGTTGTTTCAACGTTTCCTTTCATTCCTTATATTTTAATCGCACAAAATTAAATCGCGCACGATGCAAATGTAAAGAATTAGGTAAAAATAGAGGCCTTGATTAGCATAGTATTAACTTCTTGCCATTAGAGTTAGCTAAACCCTAAGATAAATTCACAATAATACAGGAAGGAAATTTGAAAGGTTTTAAGCCTTAAAACCTAATAGGGTTTATTTCGAATTAAGAGAGAGCAGAATCTTAGTAATTTTAAAATCAAAGAATCTACAGAAACTGCATATCGCTTTAAATCATTTGATTTGAAGGAGGGTAGAGCAAATTTGAAGGAAAAAATCACTCTGCGTTAGGTGTAAAAAGAAAGGCTTCACATTTCTGTGAAGCCTTGTCTTTGCTTAGTAGCGGGAACTGGACTCGAACCAGTGACCTTCGGGTTATGAG
>NZ_CAXAVR010000079.1:0-12757 GCF_963972535.1 uncultured Salegentibacter sp. | reverse complement strand
GAACCAATACATATTTTCTTCCGTCGGGTAATTCTATAAGGGCTGAATCGTGGTGTACTCCGGAAATCCAACCGGTTTTATTGGCAATTTTTAGATTTTCAGGAAGCAAATGCGGAATAAGATCGGTATGTTTTTGTTGGCGCAAGATATTCAGCATTTTTTCATCAGCTTCAGGATTTACTGCATTTCCGGTCGCGAGAGCTTCAAAAATCAGCATTAAATCGTAAGCGGTGGTAGAGTTGCTTAACCCGGCTTCGTAGGCTTTCATATCTTCTACACCACGAAGCACATCAATATTTTTCGCACCCAGGTTTCGCATTGTTCTGTTTACATTCTTAGCATCAGCCAACTCGATTATAATATTAGTAGCCAAATTGCTGCTATAGATAATCATATCGGTTACCAGGTCTTCAATACTTCTTTTCTGGCCAATTTGTTCATACAGATGCTCCCCGCTGTCGCGACCAAGCTCGAGAGAATAAGCGCTGCCATCTAAGATACTTTTAAATTGATTTTTGACAATCAGGGAATCCTGAAGCGAAAATTTTCCCGCTGAAGCTTGTTTAAAAACCTCTATCATTACCGGGGTTTTCATCGTGCTGGCGGCGTGAAAATCTTCGTGATGATTTATATAAATACTGTTTTTTTCTTCGGAAAGATCTTTAAAAGCAATACCAAAATTACCTTGCGTGGTTTTAAAAATAGAAACAATATTATGCTGAAGTTCTTCAGTAGAAGTTTGTGCATTGCTTATAAAACAAGCAAAAATGAAAAAAATGGCGGGGAAAAACTTCATTGGTTTCGAAATTACTTTCCGAATTTAATGAAATTTCCCTAAACACACTTAAATACTGCCCAAAGCGATTTCTACCATTCGGCTAAAACTCTGCTCCCGGTCTTTTGCGGGTAAATGTTCCCCGGTAACCAGCGAGTCAGAAATCGTCAATACCGAAAGGGCCTGTACTTTATGTTTGGCGGCAACGGTATAGAGCCCGGCGGTTTCCATTTCTACACACAAAACACCATAATCTGCCCACTTTTTATAATTCTGGTCGCTTTCTTCGTAAAAAACATCAGAAGAAAGTACATTCCCCGCTCTGAATTTTATATTATGGTTTTTAGCAAAATTTACGGCTTTCATAAATAAATCAAAATCTACGGTAGGAGCATAGTCGGCGTGCTGAAATTTCGCCTTATTAAAACCTGAATTTGAAGAAGCAGCCATAGCTAAAACCACTTCATTTACCTTTAAATCTTCCTGATAAGAACCGGCAGAACCTACACGGATAAGCTTTTTAGCGCCGTACTCCGTAATTAATTCGGTGCAATAAATCAAGGCTGAAGGAATCCCCATTCCGGTAGCCTGTACGGAAACTTTTTTGCCCTGATAAGTGCCGGTATAACCCAGCATTCCTCGGACTTCATTATAACAAACTGCATTTTCCAGGAAGTTTTCTGCAATCCATTTTGCTCTTAAAGGATCTCCCGGTAATAAAACGTTTTCTGCTATTTCTCCCTTTTTTGCCTGTATATGTACGCTCATTCTATTTTTTATCTGAAGTTAAAAGCTTAATTCCCGAAGAAGTTCCCAACCTGGAAACACCTAACTCAATATATTTAATAGCAGTTTCTCTATCTTTAATTCCGCCAGAAGCTTTTATTTGCATTTTATTCCCTGCGATTTCTTTCATCAATTTTACATCTTCAAAAGTAGCGCCACCGCTTCCAAAACCGGTAGAAGTTTTTACAAAATCGGCATTTGCCTTTAAAGCAGCTCGACAGGCAACTTTCTTTTCGGCATCGGTTAAAAAGCAGGTTTCAATAATCACCTTAAGTACTTTAGAACCAATGGCTTTTTTAATTTCGGTGATTTCGTTTTCTATATAATCAATTTTTTCGGCCCTAAGCATTCCAATATTTATTACCATATCAATTTCATCGGCACCAAGTTCAATAGCATCTTTAGCTTCAAAAACTTTGGCTTTGGTGGTCATTGCTCCTAAAGGAAAACCTATTACTGCTGCTATTTTTACAGCAGAGCCTTCTAAAACCGATTTTGCTATTTGAATATAAGAAGGAGAGACGCAAATTGTATAAAACTGGTGATCTACTGCCTCTTTACATAACTTTTCTATATCTGCCGGTGTGGCCGTTGGCTTCAATAAAGTATGATCTATATATTGGTTGAGTTGCATAAAATGTATTTAATCTTTACAAAGCTAAAACTTTCTAACAGATCTAATTTATGATAATTCTCAGGTTTTTGATATTGTGCTGGTTTTAGGGATTTAACATTCAAAATTTATTTTTAATATTAATAAAAAAATATTAATGAAAATCTATTATATTTTGTAGTTTTCCAGAATTATTAGGTGTTATTCATCAATCCACTACTGAATGTTTAAAAATTGCTTTCTTCCCATATTCATCTTATCAATTTCTTTCACCACTTTTTCACAAGATTATTCCGAAGAAAAGATATACTCCTGGTATGATAAGCAGGTGGGAATTGAAAATTCTGTTTTATTCAGAGGTATTGAATATGTGGAGACAGATAGAATGATAAATGAAAAACATAAATTTTTTCAAACCAGGGATTTTCAAAATGGCTCTGTGAATTATGATGGGCAAATCTTCTATAATGTTCCATTAAAGTATAATATCTACGATGATTTATTACTTGTAAACCTGCAGCTTCAACAAAGAAATTTAATTTTTCAATTAATTGGAGAGCGAGTTAATCTATTTAAAATTAACAATCATACTTTTAAATATTTAAAAGCAGAAAATAATACGAATATAAGAGGCTATTATGAAGTTATAAATGACGAGGGCAAATTTAAAGTTTTTAAAAAACACCTGAAGAACAAAATGGAAGTTCGGGATAGGAATGTGGCTTATAATGAATTTAGTAACGCAGATTCAGATTTTATTTTTAAGGTTGAAAACGATTTTTTTGAATTGAATAATCGTAGAGACCTGTATTCTATGTTTCCAGATTTAAAAGGTGCTATAAGAAGTTTTTACAACGCTAACAGAAAGCAATTCCGCGATAACCCTGATGTATTTATGAATAAACTTGCCGCTGAAATGAACAATCTAATTTCAACTACTTCAACTGAAATTTAAGAATGAGAAAAACTCTACTCCTTTTATTACTTTTCTACTTCCAATTTTCTTACGCTCAAAAAACTGATCAGGAAATTTCTTTAAATTTTACAAACAAAGAACTTCCTGAAATATTAAAGGAAATGGAATCTATCACCAATTTTAAATTCTTTTTTGAGGAAGATTGGTTTGGATTAAATAAATATTCCGGGGAGTATTCAAATGAAAAACTTACTATAGTATTGGAAGATATCCTAAAGGAAACCAATATTAATTACTATATAAAAGGTGAACGTATTATCCTTACCCGTGGTAGTTTGATTTATGACAGGCTTCCGAAAGGATTTTTGGAAATTCAGGAAGAAAGAGAAATAGTACAGGAAAACCAGAGTGCTGATCCCGTTTTTTACAATGAGAATGAGGAACAGGCTGAAGTTGTTGAAACCGTTTTAATAGGAAAAGAAAACAGGCAATCTAATAGAAGTACATATAGGCTTTCTGGAAGAGTGGTTTCAGAAAAGGGAGATCCAATTTCTGGTTTAAATATTTTAATTCCTAACCAGAATAAGGGAACGGTTACAGATATTAATGGAAATTTTGAAATAAGACTTCCTAAAGGAATAAATATTTTAGAAACCCAGGCGCTAGGGGTGGACAAGGTTAAAAAACGCCTAATTGTATATAATGACGGAGTTTTAAATTTACAGCTAAAAGAAAGCTTTGAAGAGTTGAGTGAGGTTTTGGTAGAAGCAAATGCCAGAGATAATGTAAGAACAGCGCTTACCGGTGTAGAAAAAATAAACGTAGCTGAGATTAAAAATATTCCATTAGTATTGGGAGAGCGTGATATTTTAAAAGTTGCAACTACTTTACCAGGTATAACAACAGCGGGAGAAGCAGCCAGCGGATATAATGTGAGAGGCGGGAAAACCGACCAAAATTTAATTTTACTTGACGAAGGTGTTATTTATAACCCCACTCATTTTTTCGGCATTTTTTCTGGATTAAACCCTTTTACCACCGGCGATGTAAGTATTTATAAAGGAAGTATTCCTGCTGAATATGGTGGGAGATTATCTTCTGTGTTTGATTTAAATACCAAAACAGGAAATAAAGAGGAATTTGCGGGAGAGGTTTCTATTGGGCCGGTGACCGGAAATTTAAGCCTTGAAATCCCAATTGTAGATGGTAAATCGAGTTTAATAGTTGGGGGCCGGGGAACTTATTCTGATTGGATATTGAATCTTCTGGAAGAGGAATCTTTGCAAGACAGCCGGGCTTCATTTTATGATGTAGTAGCGAAATACAATCATAAATTTAATAATAGTGATGAGTTAAACATAAGCGGATATTACAGTAACGATGTTTTTAGTATCACATCAGACTCCCTTTTTAGTTATACTAACAGAATGTTTTCCCTCTCTTATAATAAGTTTATAAACGAAAAACACCAGGGCGAATTGGTGGTGACTAATAGCAATTATGACTTCAATTTAGATTTTGAGAGTGACTTTGGGAATGATTTTGAATCTGGGTATACCATTAATGAATCTGAAGTAAAAGTGAAAATGAAATATTTTCATAATAATGCTCATACTTTTAATTATGGAATAAGTGGCAAGTATTATAATGTTTCCCCAGGAAATATAAATCCTGGCAGCGCAGAATCACTTATTGAACCACTTAGTATCTCAAAGGAAAGAGCTTTAGAAACTGCCATATTTATTGAAGATAGTTTTGAAGTAACCGAAAGGTTATTAATAAATGCAGGATTAAGATACTCGTTTTATACAGCTTTTGGACCAGCTGAAATAAATAGTTATGAAGCCGGTCTACCCCGAAATGAAAATACAGTAACGGGCGTAGAGACTTATGATAGCCGGGAAGTGATTGAAACCTATGGTGGGCCGGAGGTGAGAATCTCAGGCAGATATTTCTTAACACCTACATTTTCTACCAAATTAAGCTATAATAATACCTATCAATACATTCATACTTTATCTAATAACACAACTGCCGCACCAACCGATACTTATAAACTTTCAGATAATTATATAAAGCCCCAAAGAGCTAATCAGTTTGCATTGGGATTGTTTAAGAATTTTGATAACAATATTTATGAACTTAGTTTGGAAGGTTATTATAAAACTTCTAATAACCTTTTAGATTATAAAGTAGGAGCCGATTTATTTCTAAATAAAAATATTGAAACTGAAGTTTTACAGGGGGAAGGTGAGGCTTACGGAGCAGAGTTACTCTTAAAGAAAAATAAAGGTAGGCTTAATGGCTATTTAGGTTATACGTATTCAAGATCTTTTATAAAACTAGAGGGAGATTTCCAGGAAGAAACAGTTAATAATGGGGAGTTTTTTCCTACCAATTTTGACAAACCCCACGATTTTAGTGCGGTACTAAATTATAAACTTACCCAGCGTTTCAGTTTTTCTGCCAACTTTGTTTATCAAACCGGTCGCCCAGTTACTTATCCTATTGCAAAATATAATTTTAATAATTCTGAATACGTAATGTATAGTGATAGAAACCAGTTTAGAATCCCTGATTATTACCGACTGGATTTAAGTTTTAATGTAGAAGGAAATCATAAAATTGAAAAATTTGCACATAGCTTTTGGAATATTTCAGTGTATAATGTTTTAGGAAGAAATAATCCATATTCGGTATTTTTTGTAACCGATAGCGGAGAAGTAAAAGCTTACCAGAGTTCTATTTTTTCAATTCCAATTCCAACTATCACCTATAATTTTAGATTCTAGATAACTTAATAAGATTGATGAAATTAATTTTAAAATATAAAATTTTCTTTGCTTTAATTGGCCTAACTGCCACTCTCGCATCTTGTGTAGAAGAAATACCAATTGAAAACGAAGGTTTTGAAGAAGCGCTTGTTGTTGAAGGATCTATAACTAACGAGATAAAACAACAGCAAATTAAGTTGTCTCAGGCTTTTAAAATAGATACCACGGGACCAAATCCCTTATCTGGTGCAATTATTAGGGTTAATGAATATGTTTTTGAAGAGGAAGAACCGGGAATTTATTTTTCAAAAGATAGTTTTGCTGCCCAGCGCGGGATAGATTATCAATTAAGCATTTCTGTAAACGGAAATCAGTATGAATCCCAACCTATGCAATTACCTGAACCCAGTAATATTGGTAGATTAGAATCTAATAGGGTTAATTATCGTGGAGAAGATGGGGTAGCAGTAACACTAAATAATCAAAATACAACGGGTACGGCCAACTTTTACAGGTATGAGTTTATCGAGACTTTTAAATTCACCTCTAACATGTTTAAAACTTCAGATATTATTATAGAGAATGGTATTGCAAAAGTGGTCCCGAAATTAAAAGAAGAATACACTTGTTACCAAACAAACCAATCTCAGGATTTAATTCTTGCTAATACTAACTCACTGTCAGAAGATAGCGTAAATAATCTATTAATAAATTTTATAAATTCAAACGAGCCAAAAGTATCTAATAGGTACAGTATTCTTGTAAAGCAATTTGTAATTAGTAGGGAAACGTATACTTATTATGAAATTCTTGAGGAGTTATCAGGGTCTGAAAATCTTTTTTCTCAAAGCCAACCGGGTTTTTTTTCAGGGAATATTTCAAATATCACTAATCCAGATGAAAAAATTATTGGCTTTTTCGACGTTTCATCTGTTTCAACTAAGAGAACCTATTTTAATTACGAAGATTTCTATGATCCTGAAAGTATAAGGCCAAAGTTTGTTTCTGATGTTGTATGTGAAGTTACCTTTCCTACAATAGAACTCTTAAGGGAGCAACTGGAGAATAATGCGGTTAGATGGTATGAAACTCCAATTCCTTTGCCGCTAAACCAGGCGCGTCCTGTATATGTTGTGCCACGACGATGTGTAGACTGTACGGTATTTGGCACAAACGAAAAACCTGATTTTTGGGAAGATTAATTTCAAACTTATAAAATGATTAAAAAAATTTATATATTTCTCTTCTTTGCACTAGTTGCCCAAATCGTGACTGCCCAATTTGAAGATGAGGGTATTTTTCTTCAAAATGAAGTGCCAAAAGAACGGGTGTATCTTCACGTAAACAGTAGTTTATTACTTAGTGGAGAAAAATTACTCTATAAATTTTATTGCCTTAATAGCGAGACCAATAAACTTAGCGAATTAAGCAAAACAGGTTGGGTAATTTTAGTAAATTCAGATATGCAACAGGTTTTTAAACATAAGTTGCAGCTTCAGGAAGGTCAGTCTTATTCAGATTTTTTTATCCCTTCAAATTTACCTTCAGGAGCTTATAAAATTTTAGCATATACCAACTGGATGTTGAATGCTGATCAAAACTATTTTGAACAGGATGTTTATGTTTTAAATCCCTATCAATCAGAAAATAAAGGATTTACTTTAAATGATTCCCAATTAACATTATCAAAAAATATTACTGCTGAAAAAAACACGCCTAATTTTAATTTAAAACTGAATAAAAGTTCATTCTCAACCCGGGAGCAAGTAGTCATCACTCTAGATGGTACTTCTAAAATAGAAGGAAATTTTTCAGTTTCAGTGAGACGAAAAAATAGTTTAAATAAACCTGAATTATTGAGCAGCACTAATTTTAATGAATTATATAAAAATATTCATTGGGATTTTTCAGATACGCTAATACTCCCGGAAGTACGGGGATCCCTTATTACCGGAAAGGTTATTAGTAGCGATAATCAACAAATAAAAAATAATTTAATAATCTCATTTCCAGGGCGGGAGCATCAATTAAAAATTGTTTCAACTGAAGAAAATGGTGAATTTAATTTTATAATAGACCAGCCAGTTAATAAAGATGAAGTTTTAATTCAAATTGCCAACAATAAAAATGATAATTATAGTATAGAATTAGCACAAAGTCCTCAACCAGATCTTGGCTCAATAACTTTTGAAACTCCAGAGATTTACGAGGGAGTTAAAGAATATATTTTAGAAAAAAGTATTAATAATCAGATTGAAAATGCATATTCGGCTACCAAAGCAGACCGTACAGTATTTCCCGGGAATAAAGGATATTTTTTTGAAGAAGAGCTAGAGAAGTTTAATTTAGATGATTACACCCGTTTTTCCGAGGTTACTCAAACTTTTGTAGAAATTATTGAAAATGGCAGAATTAAAAGAAATGCTGATGGAAGCCATAGTATATTGGTACGAAATAAGAATACAAACGGAGAATTTATCTTGCCGGCATTACTCGTAATAGATGGGGTAGTGGTACAGGATCACGATAAATTAGTTTCATTTGAGGCAGAAAGAATTGAAAGTATTGGACTATTAAGAAGTAAATTCTTTTTTGGTCCAGAAATCTATCAGGGAGTTGTAGTTGTGAAAACCAAAGACGGAGATTTTCCTGAAGCTTTTAAAGACAATTCTATAAAGCTACAACCTATTAATACTACCCAAAATCGTAAAAAATATTATAACCCCGATTATCAATCTGAAAATTTAGAACGCATTCCCGATTATAGATATCAACTCTGGTGGAATCCAACAGGAAAGTTTGAATCTGAAAAAGATGAATTTAAATTTTATACCTCAGACCTTACCGGAGAATTTGAAATTAATCTTCAGGGGTTTACCAATAATGGTAACCCAATATCTTTAAAAAAGTATTTTAAAGTAGAATAGGCTGTAAATACCATATTATACTTTTGTATATTAAAGATGTTTACGTTTAAAGTTTTTTAAGACGAAAACAGGTAGCAAACCTCCAGAAGGTCTATTTTAAATTTTTACGATTCTTAATTTATATGACTTCAACTTTGAAATATAGAGCGCATTTTTTTCTCATAGCTTTCGCGGTGTGTCTATCCTCTTGTGTAGAAGAAATTCCATTAAATTCAGAAAATTTTGAAGATGCTATTGTAATTGAAGCTCTGGTAACAAATGAGTTGAAAAAACACGAAATAAAACTATCGCAGGCTTTTAAAATAGATTCTACAGGTCCTAATCCCTTGTCTGGAGCAAGCATCTGGGTAACAGGAAACCGAGATTATATGTTTGAGGAAGTGGAACCTGGTCACTATCTTTCTATAGACAGTTTTGCTGCCCGCCCGGGAATAGAATATGAGCTTAATATTCTTGTTAACGGTAAAGAATTTAAGGCTGACCCGACGCAACTGACGGGAAATAGTAATATTGGTGAATTAGAAGCTAATAGAATTAATTACCTTGGTGAAGATGGAGTTGCCATTACCCTAAACAATGAATCGTCTCCTGGCGGTACGAACTATTATAGGTATCAATATGTAGAAACTTTTAAGTTTAATTCAAATTATTTTAAGCATAAAGATTTGATTCTTGTAGATGGCTTACCCGTAGAAGTACCCAAGCAAAAGGAAGAATACACTTGTTACCAAACAAATAATTCCCAGGAGATAATACTTGCAAATACAAATTCACTATCAGAGGATAGAGTGAGTGATTTACTAATTAAATTTATAGATTCAGAAGACCCTAGTCTTTCTAATAGATATAGCCTCCTGGTTAAGCAATATGTAATAAGTAGAAAAGCCTATAATTATTATAAAATTCTAGAAGAGCTTTCAGAATCTAATAATATTTTTTCTCAAAGTCAACCAGGGTTTTTCGATGGAAATATCCAAAGTACAAACAACCCAGATGAAAATGTTATTGGATTTTTCGATGTTTCTTCAGTCACTACAAAAAGAATTTATTTTAATTATGGAGATTTTTATAACCCAGAAGGTATTAGACCGCGATTTGTACCTTTTGCTCTTTGCGAAGAAACTTTACCAAGTCTCGATAATTTAATAGAACAATTAGAAAGAAATGCTGTAAGATGGGGAGGAGTAACCACATCTGGAGGTATCTATGTTTTGCCAGCGCGATGTGTAGATTGTACTTTTTTTGGAACTAATGAAAAACCTGATTTTTGGGAAGATTAATTGAAATTTATTAGCCTTTACTATCAGGATAATCTTCATACCAATCATCAAAGGTTTTCCTGGTTTTATAACTATCGGTGAGAACCTTATAAACAGTATATATAAGTAGAATTTGACCTATAACCGTTAAATAAAAAATCACCGGAAAATTAATATTAAAATAAACCATGCTAGTTATTACTACTAACAGAAGAGAGGTGATTATTAAATATGTCCCATTATTTTTCATAATCTTTAAATTACAGAATATTGCTTACACCATCTCTTAAAGGGATATTAAAGTATTGTTATGGAATTTAAAATGTTTGGTAATAAGTAATTTATAAACCCATCGGTTTATAAAACAGGTAGTATTTATAGCGCGATTGATTTTAAATTCAGTTCTATAGCTTCAGCTTTATTTTCTATAATTTTATAGAATGTATTTAATCTGAGGGTTTCAAAAACCTGTGAGGTACCGCTGCCGGCCCATTTAATTGTGATTTTTTGTATTTCTGAAGCCTTTCCTAATCCTATTTGAGCCCTTAAAGTAGAGGCACCAAAACTACCGCCAGAACTAATGGTATGAAATATAGAACGTGTTTTTCCATTTTCCGTAACTAAAACTTCAATTTTACTTCCTATGGCGGCCTTGTTTGCTTCAATTCCTTCTAGTTTTAAGCTTATCCAATTGTTTTCAGCATCATACGGATTAAGATATAGAGAATTAAAAAATTTATCACCTTCATAAGCGCCGCCCATAACTACGTGAATATCCTGGTCTCCATCATTATCAATATCAGAAAAAGAGACGGCGTGGCCTTTTTGTATATGGCCAAAGCCACCTGCTGTGGTCACATCCTGAAACTTTTCCCCTAAATTATTTCTAAAAACCCTGTTTGGAATAATAGACTCGTAACTTACTTCTCCTGTACTCAAATAAATATCAGGATAACCATCATTATCCAAATCGCCGTAATTGGCACCCATAGCGTAGCCTATTTTATCTAATCCAACCGCTGCAGAAACATCGGTAAATGTTCCTTTATTATTTTGATAAAGGCGCATCGTTTCAGCATTATTTCGTTCGCCTAAATACTCTTTAGTAATGTCTGGGACAATGGTGTAAAAATCGCTTTTTCGATATCCGGCTACAAAAATATCCATCCAACCGTCATTATTATAATCAAAAGACCAGGTGGGAAAACTGGAAATTTGCTCACCCAATCCTACTTCAGCTCCTGCTTCTTTAAAACTTATATTTCCCTTGTCATCACTTCCATTATTTAGATATAATAAATTTTTGCTTGAAGCCTGGAGCGTAGAAATATAAATATCCATCCAGCCATCGTTATTATAATCCCCGCTAGTTACACCTTTTATATAAAATGTTTGATCTTTTTTACTCACCGAAAGTCCTACACGGGAAGTAATGTTAGAAAAGGTTCCGTCTCCATTATTTTTGAAAAATTCAGAAGGATGAATATAATTTTTTTCAGATTCATTTCCTATAAATAAATCTACCCAACCATCATTATTAAAATCTGCCCAGGTGGCGGTTTGGGTAGGGTGGAAGGAAAGTAGACCAGATTCAATAGTAACATCGGTAAAAGTGCCATCTCCATTATTTTTAAGTAGAGAGTTTGGATGTTTACCTAAAGATCCCATCCAGGCACCCCGCATTACAAAAACATCAAGAAAACCGTCGTTATTATAATCTGCCTGTACCATATTCAGGCCACCTGTAACTAATTCTAGACCGGCAGTTTCTGTTTTTTCTGTAAATGTTCCATCTCCATTATTTATAAAATATCTAAGATTATCTGAAGGCGACCAACTTGAAACCAATACATCTAAAAGATGATCGTTATTAAAATCATCTACAATTCCGCCACCCGATAGCTCATTGACATTTAAACCTAATTTGGGGGCAATATCTTCAAATTTCTTCAGTGGATAATCAGATTCAAAAGCCCTTTCAGAAATTAACCATTTTTCGGGAACACCTTCAGGATATTCTCCTAAAGTCATATAAGCAATATTCAAAAGCCATTTACTATTATAATCGTGTGAATTTTGTCTTAAGAATTCTTCATAAAGTTTAATGGCATTCCTGGAGCCATTAGGAACCTGGTGAAAGCCTTTTGGATTAATTGGAATAATACAGGATGCTGAAGCATCATGATGATGTATACAGTTTTGCTGTTCACCCAGGCGCATATAAGCCAGAGCGAGTAAAGGGCCTATACTTTCTTCTTCATGAGCTTCCAGTTTGTATAATAGCAGCCCGCCGCTACTTGCATCTTTTAAATTTTCCAGGATAGTAATAGCTTCTTCGGTTCTACCGGCGTATAACAGGGCACGCGCTCTTTTAAGATTATATCTTTCTTTTTGGTTTTTTGGTGCCACTTGTGCTATGCTATCAAAATATTCTGCTCTTACTGAAGACGCATAAATATTTTCGGGTACAAAAAATTGAGTTTCGGCTGTTTCTTCTAGAAGTTCAGGCATTGTCTTTTTATTGTCACAGGAAACAAAGACTAAAATTGAAAATACGGTAGTAAATAGATACTTCATGATTTTATAAGGTAATATTACCTTTATTTCTATCTAAATGAATTGGATTTGATGACTGATACAGATAGGTGAAATTGAATTATTTAATTTATTAAACCTAAGGAAATAAAATATTTTTATGAAGTGCCTT
>NZ_CAXAVR010000078.1:0-12951 GCF_963972535.1 uncultured Salegentibacter sp. | reverse complement strand
ATTTTATCTGAAGGAAAACTTTCTATTTTTGATAATTCTTCAAAAGAACTAATTTTTTCGTGTAGTTGGCGGTAATCTATAATCTCCCGGGCAAGCTCATATTTGATGTACGGAACATCTACCAGGTCCAGAATTTTCGCCTTATTAATATTTATTAAGCCGAACTCTTCATCTTTAAAAACCTGAAATTGCTGCCGCAACTTTTCCCGCGTTTCATAATTTAAACCATAAATATCTTTTAACTGAATCTCGCTTCTAAAACCACCAATTTTAGTCCGGTAGTTCACTATTCTATTGGCCAACACCTCACCTATTCCATTTACCTTTTGTAGTTCTTCAGCTTCAGCTTTATTTAAATCTGAAATAGGGGTTGAAGCTATGGCTTTTACTTTGCTTTTTTTCTTTTCAGCCTCAATCACCCAATCCGGGAACTTAAAATAAGGAGAAATTGAAGCGAGTAAAGAATCTGAAACACCCGTAACTTCTTGAAAATATTTTGCAGAATTAATCCATCTATCCTCATCTCTAAACTGATGAAGCTTATCAATCTCCTCTACACTCATTCCTAAAGTATAACCTTTAAAATCGGTTATATAATTTGGATTAAAAGGATAGATCTTAACCGAATCTGCTTCAGCCCGGGCTAGTTTTATAGAATCTATTTGAGCTTGAAAAGCTTCAATTTCTTCCCGGGATAAAGCTTCTGAATCACTTTCCGAAGAAAAATCAGCAAAAAAATAAATCGCCTGAAAAAGAATTATAATTATTACCAAAAGAAAAATCCCATTTTGTTGGCTCCTGTTGAACACAAAATGGGATTTTATCAATTTCATTATTTTACAAGGTTAGCTGGCTTTTGCCTCTCGTTGTTTCTTGAATAATTCTCCTGCTTTTAGCTTTCGGGAATACTCATTAAGATCTTTTCTTACTTCACTAGACATAATATAAAGTCCTATAATATTCGGGAAGGACATCGCAAGGATCATCATATCAGAGAAATCTAATACGGCTCCTAAACTAATGGAAGCTCCTACCACAACAAATACAAGGAATAGTATTTTATATGCCAATTCTGTTTTTTTGCTTTTTCCGAATAGATAAGTCCAGGAACGCATCCCGTAATAAGACCAGGAAATCATTGTTGAAAATGCAAATAAGAAAACTGCCATTGCCAACACATAAGGGAACCAGGAAACTACACTTGCAAAAGCATCTGAGGTTAATTGAACCCCACCTACTCCTTCTACTTCGTGCATTCCGGTAAAGATTAATACTAAAGCAGTTAAAGTACAAACCACTACAGTATCAATAAAAGGCTCTAATAAAGCGACAAAACCTTCAGATGGCGGGTGATTTGTTTTTGCTGCCGAGTGAGCAATCGCTGCCGACCCAACACCAGCTTCGTTAGAGAATGCTGCACGTTGAAAACCAACAATTAGCACCCCTATAATTCCACCTTTCATCGCTGTAGCGTTAAAAGCTCCATCGTAAATAGCTCCAAATGCCGGAACAATATTTTCTATATTTATAAATATTACAGTTAAAGCACCAAGAACGTAAACTGCAGCCATAAATGGCACCACCTTACCGGTTACTTTAGCAATACTTTGAATACCTCCAATAATAACAATACCTACAAGAACTGCTACTCCAATACCAAACCAAAATCCATTACCAATTAAGAAAGTAAACTGGCCGGAAAGGATTTCAAAAGATTGATTGGCCTGGAACATATTTCCACCACCAAATGAGGCACCAATACCTAAAATAGCGAAAAAGGCAGCAAGGAATTTACCTAAACCACGCATATTTCTTTTTTCAAGTCCGTAGCGCAAATAGTTCATTGGTCCTCCAAAGATTCTTCCTTCAGAGTTTATAAATCGATATTTTACACCAAGCGTACATTCTACGAATTTTGATGCCATACCCAGTAAACCTGCTATAATCATCCAGAAAGTTGCTCCTGCACCACCAAGGGAAATTGCCACGGCAACCCCGGCAATATTACCCAGACCTACTGTAGCAGAAACTGCGGTTGCCAGCGCCTGAAAGTGAGTAATACTACCCGGCGCGTTAGGCTCATCATATTTCCCTCTGGCAAGGTCTATAGAGTGTTTAAATCCTTTAAAGTTGATGAAGCCCATTTTTACAGTAAAGAATGCTGCACCAAAAATTAACCACACAACAATAAAAGGAATATTATGTTTCTGTGGAGTTCCGTTAGGATTGGTTAGAATTTGCGGTTCATCATATTGAATTTGGGCCAACATATGGGCGTTTGTTTCAATAAGGTCTGAACTATTTTGATAGTCCCATATTGTTTCGCCTTCTCCTACCAGATATTCTACTGTTCCGGTAGCATTGGCCATAACCTCTAGATCACCGCTATTTTGAGATCCTACAATGGCAATAAGGTCACCTTCTTCTACGTGAGCTCCTTCTTCTACCTGCCATTCTTTTAAGATGAATTTATCTTCTGTATCAGCACTCCAATCTGGAGTAGGGACAAAACTTTTTTCTGCATATACCTTTGGATCGTAGATTCCTACAGCGGTAAATGGATCCCAGAAAAGAATAGCCGTCATTCCTTCTACAATGGGAACAAAAGTACCGTTAAAATGTTCGGTAATAGCATCAGCCTTTATTTCAAAACTTTTTGTTACAGAATTACCTTCACTGTCGGTAACTGTTACTTCATAAGGAACTCCTTCGGTAAGACCTTCTGCTCTGGATGATTCTAAAGAAGTTTCGGGGTCAGACCATTGGTATTTATAAGGAGGTACTCCTCCTTCAACCTCAAGATCAATAAACCCGTTATTAATAATATTGGAAGGATTGCCAACTTTGGCCTGGACATCCAGTTCTTGTGCATTAATCGCTAAAATTGAAAACAAAAAGAACATTGAAAGCAGATACTTTCTCATATAGTATAAAGGTTGTTTAATTTAGATTGATAATTTCCGCGAAGCAAGATGCTAAAAAAATGGGCCTTTTCAAATTTTTGGGAGTTAAAATGTAAAGGTATTGTTAAATTTAGTTTGATTAAATCCTGAAGAAACCTAAAATTATTGATAAAAATGCAGTTAAACCCCGGTTATAGATCAAAAACTGAAGTTCTTTTAGTGTATACCAAATCTTTAAGTTTTAACCAAAATGCCAGTACCAAATACACCACAAACCAGGAGCCCAGTGTTACAAACGAGGCATAAATAAAAAACAAGCGTACACTTTTGGCGCGCATTCCCATTTTATCGGCCACTCGGGAAGAAACATAAAAACCATGTCTTTCAAAAAAATAACGAATATTGTGCACCATTTTTGTCATCGTTACAAATATAAGATTTTAAGTCTTTCGTTGCAGTAATTTTACACCAATAGCACAATCAAGACATTTATTGGCGTCACAATAATTTTTTTTTAAGTGTACCATAGCCTGGGAATGTAAAGCGTTTTGCGTACTGCCATTTTTAATTTTATTAAAATTCTGAACAATTTTATTATTCTCGGCAGGTATTTTTTCTATTAGCTCTAGTAAAATTTCTATTTCATTATTACCACGCGATTGGGAATAACAAAAACGAAGCGGAATAATAGTATTTATAAGCACCAGCTCTTTAAAAGCGAGACTTAGCCTTTTTTCCCTCTCTCTATGTTTCTTCGGAAATGAATAATGCTCCCGCCAAAATTCAGAAGTTTCTACATCTAAAATTTTATAAATAGGCTCTAAAGATTTTGAAGCAATTAATTCTGAAAACAAATTCTTCTGCTTAAAATAAAGCGAAGCCAACTGAGATAGCCTAATATTCGGAAAATTATCTGGCCGTAACCTGAAATATTTTGGAGGAATCACGCCACAATTTGAGAGTTTGTATTTATGTTTTAGATAAGCATATTCCTGCTGCAGTTTTTTATAAAATGGAATATTAAATTGCTTACTAAGCAAGCCGGCCTGGCCAAAAAACAAAGCTTCAAGTTGTAAATTATTTTGAGAGGATTTCTGCACCACAGAAAAATCCAGACTTTGCGCCATACTTAGAAACGCATCTCCATTAAGATTAAGCCCAAAGTTTTTAGCTAACATCTGAAATAAAACCGCTTCCCAGTTATTCCCAGATTTCGCTAATAAATCTAAAATAAATATAGATTTTTCTTCTAAACGCTCTAAATAAAGACGCTCCTGCCAGTGACGCAGAGTGAAATCATCTACTTCTTTAAAATTTTTCTCACAATTAATCCAGTTTTCAGCAGAAGCAAAAAGTTGGCGATATCCCATAAGTAAATCCTGATTCACAAGATTTTTTAAGCTTAAAGCGGGTATAGAAGTTTTATCATGCCTTTGTACCTCAACATCGTCTTCCCAAACTACGTGTAAAATAACATTATCGTAATTTGTGTCTTTTTCGTGTTGGTGAAAATACCAGTCTGATGCTTTGATATGCAACTCCACATTCCCGGCCCAGAGCTGGTCTCCAATTTTTAAGCGCGCATTGAAGAAATCGGGGCCCGAATTAAAATTATGAGTTCCACTATCTATTAGAAGTACTTTTTCTCCCTGCGTGGTTTTTGCATTGGTGAAATCGAATTTCTTGTATTTCCAGAGATAATGTAAAAAATCTTCGCGCATCTTTTAAAATTAGAAAAATGCGCTTTAAGGCCAGCTTTTTAAGCTACTGGGGTAACATTTGGGGGATTTCATCTATAATTTCTTCCACCCAATATCGATACATCAATCCGCTGGGGTGTAAATTATCTTCGGCAATAAGGGCGGCATCGCGTTCGGCTTCACGAGAAATTGGAGTAATATTATAAAAATCGACATTAAATTCTGCAGCAACTTCCTTAAAAACCGAATTAAATTCATCGATTTCCTGACCAATAGTTTCGGCATTTTCCTGGCCAAAAGGCGTCACCCCATAGTCTGGAATACTTAAAGCAAAAACCCCTTTTTCTCTTCTTTTGGAATGATTAAGCGCCAATTTAAAGATCTCACGTAATTCTTCTTCGTATGCTTCAATGCTTTTCCCCTGGTATTGATTATTAACCCCTATTAAAATAGAAACCAGGTCAAATTTCCTGGTATAATTAAGTTCAGAGCGCATGGCATTTAAAAGATTTCCCGTGGTCCAACCTGTTTTAGCTATAATCTTAGGCGGTGCTACTTTGTAACCATTTTCATTTAGACGCGCTACCAGCTGGACCGGCCAGCGTTTGCTTTCAGGCACACTTTCTCCTATTGTATAAGAATCTCCCAGCGCGAGATAACTATAATTCATTTCTGAAGAATTATCGGTTTCTGTATCCTGGGTGACAGAATTAGATGTGTTACAACCAATTATTAAAAATGCTAAAATTATGAAGTAGAAATTTTTCATTCAGAATCTGTTTAAGGCTTTAAATAGTGTATTTTGCAGCAATTTAAAACTTTTAGCCCATTTGTAATATGAAATTATACTTCATTTTATTCTTTTTTAGCAGCGCAGTCTTTGCTCAGGAAAAACCGGCAAAAAGCTTTTGGAACCAACTTCAGCAACACTGCGGTAAATCTTATGAAGGCACTATAACCCAGGGGATGGGCAATGATGATTTTGATGGCAAGAAATTAATTATGCACGTGAGATCTTGTGAGGAAAATGAAATTAAAATCCCATTTTTTATAGGAGAAAATAAATCCCGAACCTGGATTCTACAATTAAAAGATAATAAAGTTGAGTTGAAACATGATCACCGCAAACCCGATGGCAGCGAAGATAAAATAACTCAATATGGCGGCACGGCTTCTAACACCGGGTTAGCAAACATCCAGGTATTTCCTGCTGATGAGGAAACGGCCGAATTTATTCCCGCTGCGGCAACCAATGTTTGGTGGATAAGCTTAGATGATGAAATTTTTAGTTATAATCTTAAAAGAATAGGTACTGAAACTAATTTTAGGGTGGAGTTTGATCTTTCTAATCCAGTAAAAACTCCAGATGCTCCCTGGGGATGGGAAGAATAATTTTAAGATTATATTATAGGCGATCCTAAATTCTGGTTAAACCTAAAGGATACAATTCCATTTTTAAAATTTTGTTTATCTTTTTTAAAGTGAACAAGCAACTCCATTATGAAATCCAATCAAAAAAATAAAAAAAACAGTTCTATAAATATTGCCTCAAAACCAAGGCAAGAAAAAGAAGAACCCCAAACCGGAATCGGAGGTTTCTTTTCTAAAGTTGGATATTCAATTTGGATAGCGGTAATGGTAGTTGGTGGTATAATTGCTTTCCTGGTTTCCCTCCTGGTATTATGAAAAGTTTAAAAACGTTCTTTTTTATAAGCTGTCTTCTTTTTGCTCTTCTCCAAGCTCTTTATTTTTTTGAGATCCCACTCCCCGATTTCATCAATTTCTACTTGGCAAATTTTCTTTGTATGCCTATTGTATTAAGCATTTGTCTCTATACGGTACAGTTCCTTAAGAAGGATAAAACTTTACGTTTAAACCTTTTTACCATACTTTCAGTATTTGTGATGTATGCCATTTATTTTGAAGTTATTCTACCACCACTGCACTGGAGGTACACGGCCGATATAATTGATGTGCTTCTATATTTAATTGGAAGTTTTCTCTTTTATTTTCTTCAGAAATTACCATAAGTAAACTCCATCGAAGCGAGCTCACGAAGCTATTAAAAAGAATAATATTCTATTCCAAGCAAAGTATCATAGCAATTCAATCTCGATTATAGAGTCAATTTACCTCCTTAAGCTGCTTTCCTGAATTTTTCACTGATGTAAATTTCTCCCGCTTTAAGTCGTTTCAGGTAAATTTTCATATCCTCCCGTACTTCAGAAGACATTATATATAAACCTATGATATTAGGAAAAGACATGGCTAAAATCATCATATCAGAGAAACTAAGTACGGCCCCCAGGCTTGTAGAAGCGCCAAGAACCACAAATAGAAGGAACATAATTTTATAAACGGTTTCAGATTTCACACTTTTCCCAAAAAGATAAGTCCAGGATCTCATTCCGTAATAAGACCAGGAGACCATAGTTGAAAATGCAAATAAGAAAACGGCAAAAGCCAGAACTGCGGGAAACCACGAGATCACACTACCAAATGCATCTGAGGTTAACTCGACTCCTCCAAGCCCATTCACTTCGTGCATACCGGTGAAAATAAGGACAAGAGCCGTCATAGTACAAACTACCATAGTATCTATAAATGGTTCTACCAAAGAAGTAAAACCATCGGCTATAGGATTATTTGTTTTTGAAGCACTATGCGCAATTGCAGCAGAACCTACCCCGGCTTCACTGGAAAACGCTGCCCGCTGTAAACCAATAATTAACACCCCAATAAATCCTCCTTTAAGTGCATCAGCAGAGAGTGCTCCATTAAAAATTGCAGAAAAAGCACCACCTATATTTTCTATATGGGTGCCAATTACAATAGCACATCCAAGAATATATACCATAGCCATAAAAGGAACCACTTTTCCGGTAACTTTAGCAATACTATTAATACCGCCAATTATTACCACCCCAACTAATATAGCGAAGCCTACACCAAACCAAAAACCGTGACCCTGTAGAAATGGTAATTGCTCAGAAACAATTTTAAATGCCTGGTTAGATTGTAGCATATTGCCCCCGCCAAATGAAGCCCCAACGCCAAGAACGGCAAAAAGGCCGGCAAGAAATTTACCAAGACCTCTCATATTTCTTTTTTCAAGGCCATATCTCAAATAATTCATTGGTCCGCCAAAAATTCGGCCTTCACTATTTATAAATCGGTATTTTACCCCTAAAGTACACTCTACAAATTTTAAAGACATAGCAAAAAATCCTGCTAAAAACATCCAAAAGGTAGCACCGGCACCACCAAGGGAAATAGCTACTGCCACGCCCGCGATATTTCCTAGACCAACTGTTGCAGAAACAGCAGTTGCCATAGCCTGGAAGTGAGTAATAGTACCCGGTGCATTTGGGTCGTCATACTTCCCCCTGGCCAGGTCTATTGAATGCCTGAACCCACGGATATTAATAAACCCAAGTCTAATCGTAAAAAAGATACTTCCTATAATTAACCACATTACAATAAAGGGAATCGCATTCATCTTCACATCTCCATTAGGATGTAACAAGGGTTGCGGCTCAGCGTAAACTACTTCTGCAAAAACGTGTGCATCCTGTTCTACAACATCACTGGTACTATTTGGATCAAAAATTACGTGGCCTTCTTTAACCAGGTAATTGAGTCTTCCTTTTACAGGCGAAAAAACTTCAATTTCATCCCCTGTATTGGTTTGGATTATGGCAATTTTATCGCCTTCATTAACCTCGGCATTTTTTGTGATTAACCATTCTTTTAAAGTATAGGAATTATTGCTTAAAGCATCCCATTCGGGAATAGGAATTTGTTTAGTGGGAGTATACACCACGGGATCAAAAATACCCAAAGAAGCAAATGGATCCCAAAATAAAATCCCGCCAAGAAAATCTACGGCGGGCTGTACATTACTATTAAAAATTTCGGTGATAGATTCGGCAGGAATTGTAAAGGATTTAGAAACAGATTTATTATTCGCATCTGTCACTTTAATGGTATGTTCCATTCCCTCAATTAAACCAGTAGATTTCCTGGCATCTAAGGCAGTAGATTGATTGGTCCATTTATACTGGTATGGCTTTTCTCCCCCGGTTACAATAACTTCGGCTATCCCGTCGTTAATTTCCCGTGAAGGGTTTGAAAGAGTTACTTCTACCTGTAAATCAGAATTATTTTGTGTGTTTTCCTGTGCCCCGGTAATGGCTGTTAACATTAAAAATATACTGGTAAAAAGCCATAAATTCCTCATAAACTAAATTTCTTTACTATTTATCTGATATAATATTATTTGCATAAAAAAATGAAAGTATTAAAAATTTATAATAATATATATTTTTAATACTCTCAGCTAAATATAATTTCTGAACATTTAATTCAGAATTCATATAAAAATTAATCGATGAATCCTTGTTTTTTCATCCACTCATCGTTGAATATCTTTCCTACATAACGGCTGCCATGGTCGTGAAATAAAACAACCACCACATCATCTTTGGTAAAATGTTCTTTAAGTTGAAGCAATCCTTTTGCTGCAGCGCCGGCTGAATTTCCTAAAAAGAAACCTTCTTCTTCGGCCAATTTACGAGTATAAACAGCGGCGTCTTTATCGGTTACCTTGGTAAATCCATCAATCACACTAAAATCTACATTTTTTGGTAGAATGTCTTCTCCAATCCCTTCGGTGATATATGGGTAAATCTCTTTTTCGTCAAATTCCCCGGTTTCATGGTATTTTTTAAAAACCGAACCATAGGTATCAATTCCCCAAACTTTAATATTCGGATTTTTTTCTTTTAAATATTTACCAACTCCCGAAATAGTTCCGCCGGTACCAACTCCCACTACAAAATGAGTCACTTTCCCATCGGTTTGTTCCCAAATTTCAGGACCGGTACTTTCGTAATGTGCTTTGGTATTTGCCAGGTTATCATATTGATTCACATACCAGGAATTTGGAGTTTCCTCAGCCATTCTTTTTGAGGTTGAATAATAAGATTGTGGATCTTCTGGGGCAACATCGGTGGGACAAACTACCACTTCGCAACCTACGGCTTTTAAAATATCTATTTTTTCTTTGCTCTGTTTATCAGAAAGTACACAAACCATTTTATAACCTTTCACAATGGCTGCAAGGGCAAGGCCCATTCCTGTATTTCCAGATGTTCCTTCAATAATAGTTCCGCCGGGTTTTAAAAGTCCCTTGGCTTCAGCTTCTTCTACCATTTTCACCGCCATACGATCTTTAACCGAATTTCCCGGGTTAAAAGTTTCATATTTTGCTAAAACCAAAGCGTCTATATCTTTAGTGATCTTATTCATTTTCACCATTGGCGTATTCCCAATAGTCCCCAATATATTTTCTACGTAATCCATTTCTTTATTTTTGAAGTTGCAAAGGTAAAAAATTGAATTTACTTCAATAGAATCACCAAAAGCACTCGATTTGTTATAATTTATTCAAATTTAATTGCTCTGGAAGGAGAAATCTTTGAAATTATTACTGAAGGAATTATCAACATCAGCATACATAAAATTAAGGTTCCCAGGTTTACCGCTAAAATATAGTCCCAGCTTAGATAAACGGGAACTTCAGTCACATAATAGGTTTCAGGATTTAATGGTACCAGTTTAAAATATTTCTGCAGCAATAATATTCCGATTCCGATTAAATTTCCCCAGAAAAGTCCTTTAATAATAAGGTAACCGGCATTGTAAAGAAAAATCTTTCTAATACTCCAGTCGTTACCGCCCAGGGCTTTTAAAATCCCGATCATTTGGGTGCGCTCAAGAATTAAAACCAGCAAAGCAGTAATCATATTTATCCCGGCGACCAAAATCATAATTCCAATAATAAGGGCGATATTAAAATCGAAAAGCGCCAGCCATTCAAATATCGAATAATACTTCTGGTTTATGGTTTGCGTATCTAAAAACGACCCCGTGTTCTCATAAACTTCCTGGCCCTTTTCATCAATTTCGTCAAAATCGTTTAGAAAAACTTCAAAATTGCCTACCTCATTTTCTCCCCAGCGATTAAGACGTTGAATATGCCGAATATCGGCCAGCACATAGAGTTTATCAAAGTCCATAAACCCAGAATCATAAATACCGGAAACCACAAATCCACGGGTTAGCGGTCTATCGCTGCCATCACGTAGAAAATAAGTTGGAATTTTATCTCCTACCTTTAATTGAAGCCTGTTCGCTAAATATGCTGAAACTAAAACCTCATCATTCAGTTTATTATCAACATCTGGCAGTTCACCTTTAACCAAGAAATCTTCAAAATAACTCCAGTTATAATCGGTGCCCACACCTTTTACCACAACCCCTTCAAAATCTGTTTCAGTACGAATTATCCCAAATTTTGTTGCCACCGCCTGTACGTGGGCAATACCATCAACGGTATTAAATTCAGGATAAAAATCCTGGTCTTTATCAACCGGGGTAAGCGTAACCTGCGAGCTGTTATTATCGTAATTAGAAATATTGATATGCCCGTTAAAAGCCGCAATCTTATCCCTTATTTTTTCCTGCAAACCAAGCCCGGTAGCAAAAGAAACCAACATCATCACCACACCAATAGCAATTGCCGCAATCGCTATTTTTATAATAGGCGCAGAAATACTACTTTTATGGCTTTTACCGCCGATAAGGCGTTTAACAACAAAAAATTCGAAATTCAAATTATCACGATGCTTAAAAGGTTATTCAAAAGTACATTTTTATTCGCTTTTATAGGTATTCTTTCCTGCGGAAACCAAAATAAGAAAGAGCAATCTTCAGAAGAAATTGCAATAAATAATCAAGATGAAACCGCTGTTAAAGACATTATTCTCGCAGCCAATCGTACCGAAGCTTACCTTCCTTTGTTGAAGGGAAAAAGAGTGGGGATTGTAGGAAACCAGACTTCAATTATGAAAAATGAAGCGGGAGAATTTACCCACGTAGTAGATTCTTTGCTGGCCTTAGAAGTGAATCTGGTAAAAGGTTTTGCCCCTGAACACGGCTTTCGTGGAACAGCTGATGCCGGCGAAGCAGTAGAAGATGGTAAAGATGCTCAAACCGGCTTACCGGTAATTTCGCTTTATGGTGATAACAAAAAGCCGAAAGCCGCACAGCTGAAAGATCTTGATGTTTTAATTTTTGACCTACAGGATGTAGGAACCCGTTTTTACACCTATATTTCTTCCTTACATTATGTGATGGAAGCCTGTGCCGAAAATAATGTGCAACTTATTGTTTTTGATCGCCCAAATCCTAACGGACATTATATAGACGGCCCCATCCTGGAAACCGAGTTTAAAAGTTTTGTAGGAATGCATCCAATCCCAACCGTTCACGGCTTAACTATGGGAGAATATGCAAAAATGATTAATGGCGAAAAATGGTTGAAAGACGGCATTCAATGCGATCTTGAAGTTATAGAAATGGAAAATTACAACCACTCTAAAGCTTACGATCTTCCGGTGAAACCTTCACCAAATTTACCTAATGCACAGGCTATAAATTTATACCCAAGTCTATGCTTCTTTGAAGGAACTAACGTAAATGCCGGTCGTGGCACCAATAAACAATTTCAGGTTTTCGGATCCCCCTTTTTAAATGAAAATTATTTTGATTTTGCTTACACTCCAGAATCTAAGCCTGGCGCAAAAAGCCCAAAACATCTCGGGAAAGAATGCTATGGTCGGGATCTTAGTGAAATAGCACGGGTAGATCAAATAAATTTAGAATGGCTAATTGAAGCCTATCAAAACACTGCGAATAAAGATGAATTCTTCAATGCTTTTTTCACAAAACTGGCGGGAACTAAAGAATTACAAACTCAAATTGAAGCCGGTATATCTGCTGAAGAAATAAGGGATAGTTGGCAGCAAGGTTTGGAAAATTTTGAAGTTAAAAGAAAGCAATACTTAATTTACTAAGGGGATACGAGTTGCGGGTTTCGGGTTTCGGGTTTCGGGTTTCGGGTTTCGGAATATTAACTTTTCCAGTTCAATTCTACATATTGAATGAATTTATTAATTTTTGCTCCCAGAATTTCGTAGTCCTTAACTAGGTCTTGATGAGGCCCCATAATAGCAGGATAAAGGTGTAATAATTTATTAAAATGTAAAATGGTTTCATCATTACTGGCATGGGAATAAGTTAAGAACTTAATGAAGTCAGCTTTGTACCGTTTTCTTCCATAACCTTCAACAATATTTGTAACTACAGAATCTGAAGATCTTCTTATTTGACTCCCCAATTCATACAATTCATATTTGGGAAGCTTTAAACTTAGAGAATGAATTTTAAAGAATAAATTCAGGGAAGCATTATAAATATCAAGATCACGGTAACTCGAGCTCATA
>NZ_CAXAVR010000077.1:0-13187 GCF_963972535.1 uncultured Salegentibacter sp. | reverse complement strand
CTCTAAAGGGGTATCTACTTAATAATAGTTTAACCTTTTAGAGCAATGTTTATGAAAAATTTAAAAAACCTTATTTTCTATAGTTAGAACCTGCACTTATTTTTACGAATTCACGCTATAAAAATAATTTTTTAAAACTAACTAATGATTTTTCAAAACTCTAACCTTCAGCAAAATGAGCCAAGTTATGTAATAAAGAAAATGTTTTTTGTCATTTTCTGTTGTATTTTTTTATTAACCACCAATAATACCTATGGCCAGTTTTTTGAAAAAGAAGATTCATTTATTGAAAAATCTGGAGATGCTTCGGTTATCTTGCTTCCAGTTTCGGCCTTTGCTACTTCTTTAATTTTAAAAGATAAAACCGGCTCCTGGCAATTTACAAAGGGGTTTTTACTCAATTTGGCAGTAACCGGCGCAGGAAAGTATTTAATAAATAAAGAACGGCCGCTGCAGGGTGGAGGTTATGCTTTCCCTTCTGGACATACCTCGGTTGCTTTTCAGGGTGCTTCATTTTTTCATCGTAGATATGGTTTTAAATATAGTATTCCTGCCTATATTCTTGCCGGTTTTACGGGATATAGTAGATTAAATGCGAAACGGCACGATGGCTGGGATGTGCTGGCAGGTGCAGCAATAGGAATAGGTAGTACCTTCTTTTTTACCACTCCCTATGAAGATCAACAAATGGAAATCACTTTTTCCAGTGGAGATGATGCTTATCTCCTGGGTTTTATATATACGTTTTAAACAGTAATTTTCGTTATTTATTTAGCTGGATTGGGAATACCGGGCGTGGGTTTATCACTAATTTAAGCCTGAAAATGAATGTATTAGCTTTTGTCTTCCCGGCAAAAAATTAGGAGAATGTGATTTTCATCATTTTTATAAAATTATTCTTGCTATAGGTTTGCATACTTACTGAACTAATTTACAGTGGTATGAATGTACTTATTTTGACAGATCTCTCTGAGGTAGCAAGAAACGCCGGAAGTTATGCAGTACAGTTTCTGGGCGATATTCCGGTGAATTTTTATATGCTTAATATAAGAGAATTTAATCCTGAAGCCAGCCTGGAAGAGGAAAAGAAGGAGCTTGCCCTAAGAAAGTTGCACCAAAGAATGGACGAACTTCAGGAAATAAGTCAGAATAAAGATCACAAATTTTTCGCTTTATATTCAGAAAGTGATCTCCTAACAGCCACTCGTAAATATGCCGATGAAAAAAATGTAGACCTTATTGTAATGGGGGCGGCTCATAAAGGCCACTCTCCCTTCACAATTATTGGTAACCACACTTATGAAGTCATAAAAAAAATAAGATATAATATTTTAGCGGTAGCTGAGCATTGCCAGTATAAACCTCTAAAGAAAATGATATTCCCAATAGCTTATTCCACTTCCCTAAACAAAGATGTTTTTGCCATCTTTAATAAACCACAAATAGCTGAAGGTGCAGCTTTAACCGTGGTAGAAGTAGGAGATCCCGCGAAGGGAGTAGACGTGGAAGCCGGAAGAGAAATTTTCTCTCAAATTAAGAACAGGAAAGTGAAAGTGATACCATTTAAAGATAAAAACATTTTTTCTGATGATAACCTACAAAAAATCCAGGATCGTTTTGATATGATCGTTATGATGGGAAAAAACCTCGGCTTATGCGATAGTTTTCTTCATACCAAGCGCGGCATTTATTCTAAAGTATCAAATTCACTTCCTATTCTGGTGCTACATTAAGTTAAAAACAATCTTTTTTCCAAATCCCATTATTATTTGCCTGCCCTTGTAAGCTCCCGGTAAAGAAATTCTTTCAGCTCCTGGTTTTCCAATTCTAATCTTCTGTTTTGTTCTAATAAGGAAGACTGCACTTCCAGTTCAATAAAAGTTACTATAAGTCCGTTAATTACTTCTTCATTTTCAGAAAAATAAGGTTGAATACACTTTAAGAATCTGCGTTCATCATTTATTTTAATTTCTTTTTTGAGCACGGTTTCAGTAATTAAAACACCTCTAATATTTTCAATAAAAGAGCTGTGTTTCATTTTTTCTTTAATCCCGCAAATATTCCTTTCTAAATGTTCTTTTTTCAGCTCAAAAAGTTTTCCAGCGGCCGGGGTAAAATCTTTTAAATATAATTCAGCATCAATAAAAAGTTGAGGAACAATAGAATTTTCAAAATACTGCTTTAAAAAATTATTCTGGATAGAACTATTGCGCATAGTATCTTCCTGAATTTTATGAGTAGAGATCATGATGTTACGATTATTGAATAAAACAAATTAGAGAATTCGGAGTGCCAGAATTCTGACAAACCGAATTCTCATTATAAAAATGCACGGGTAATTGTGGCTGGCTAAATCTTGTTTAGCCTTAGTTTAAATTAACCCCCGACTTTCCTTCTGCCTTTCATTTTCTTTTCTTCAAGTTTACGTGCAGCTTTTTCTTGTTTTCGTGCTTTTAAATCGACTTTTGAAGGTTTTAATTTTGTACCTCGCTTTGCCATTTTATTATAATTTTAATGTGAACAAAAATTTTAATTAAACACATGCCTGTAGTAAAACCTTTATATAGCGAGTTGGGTTTCCCGTTAAGGGAAATAATAAATACCTTGAGGCAAGCCTCAAAAATTTTTAAATCTCGATTATCGAGTAAGTTATAATTGAAATAAAGGATACAGATTACGTAAGCACACTCGCGAGTGCTTAATAAGTCGGAAAGATGATCTTAAGTTTAGAAAAAGCCTTGTTCATAGCTAAATCACTAAAAATTAAAATATTAACCCGCAATTTACAACCTTCTTTCATATAAACCAAAAAGAAAAAAATAAAGGCAAGAAAGAAGATTTGGAATGGGGCAGGGGGGAATCTTTAAATCCCAGAGGTGGAGTTTTAAGTTTAAAAATCTTCTTTTTGTACCTTTAGAATTGGTATTTTTAAATTATTAATCGGGAGTGAGAAATAGCAGTATTTATGGAGAGTCTTATTAAGAAAACTATAGAAAGGACCCTGGGTGAAGAAATTTCTTCAGAAATGCTTACCGATTTAAATAAACTATCTTTTGAAAAAACCTACGAGAAAAAGGAATATTTAGTTGAGGCCGGTAGCACCTGTAATTACCAGTTTTTTATTCTTGAAGGAGCTTGTTTTTCTTATTATCTTAGTGAAAGAGGCGATAAAAATGTTATACAACTGGCTATTGAAGAATACTGGATAACAGATGCTTCCAGTTATTTTAGAGGTACCGAAGCTGTTTCAACTATTGAGGCGCTGGAACCCACCAGGGCATTGCTTATTAATAAAGAAAACTTCGAAAAACTCTGCCGTATGCACCCGTTATTCGATAGGTTTTTTAGAATTTTACTCCAAAATTCCTTAGCTTCCTTACATACAAGAATTGCCAAAACCATTAGTGAAGATGCAGATCATAGATATAAAAGTTTTTCAAAACGCTATCCGCATTTTATTAAACGCATTCCCCAATATCTTATCGCATCTTACCTGGGAATTAAACCCCAATCTTTAAGCAGGATTCGTAAGAATCTCTATTAAACTCCCGGTTTATTAACATAGGTGAATTAATTTAATAAGTTTCTTAGCCATCTTTGTATATCTATTTTTTAAGTAACTTAAGAAGTAGAATTTTACTAATGCCTCATAGCAAAATAGGCTTGGTAAGTTTTTAGGATTTTTATCTCGATTATCGGGTAAAGTTTTTATTCAATATTATAAAAAATAAATATGAAAGTTAAAATATGGTCAGATGTAAGATGTCCTTTTTGCTACATCGGAAAGAAGAAATTTGAAGCTGCGCTGGCAAAATTTCCGCAGGAGAATAAAGTGGAGGTTGAATGGAAAAGTTATCAATTAGACCCTAATCTACAAACAGATCCTAATCTTAGCACCCTGGAGTATTTTGTTAAAACAAAAGGTGTAAGCGAAGCACAGGCAAGAGAAATGTTTAGCGGCGCAACCAATATGGCTGCTGAAGTAGGTCTTAAGTTCAACCTGGAAACTTCGGTTACCGCCAACTCGTTTATGGCGCACAGGCTTATTCAATTAGCTAAATCTAAAGGCCTGGGAAACGAAATTGAAGAAGCTCTGTTTAAAGCTCATTTTGAAAAAGCAAAAAATATAGATGATGCTGAAGTTTTACAGGAAATAGGTACTTCTATAGGGCTAAAAGCGGAAGAAGTAAAAAGCACCTTACAATCTGATGCTTTTGCTTATGATGTGAAACAGGACGAAATGGAAGCCCGTAATATTGGGGTAAGAGGTGTTCCGTTTTTTGTAATAGATGATAAATATGCTATCTCAGGAGCTCAGCCATCCAATGCTTTTTTACAAACCCTGAAGAAAGCCTGGGAAGAATTTAAACCGAAAAAAAATCAGTTGGAAATTTCTAAAGGAGATTCGTGTTCAACTGATGGAAATTGTGATTAAAAAATAGAATTATGAAAATAGCACTAATAGGCGCCACAGGTTTTGTGGGATCTGAAGTTTTAAAAGAGGCATTAGATAGAGGCCATGAAGTAACCGCCATTGCGCGTAATACAAAAAATATTGCTGAAGCCCATTTGCTTAAAAAAGTAGAAGTAGATGTGAAAAATATAGAAAAACTGGCTAACGCAGTTAAGGATAGTGAAGTTGTGATAAGTGCATTTAATCCGGGTTGGTCTAATCCTAATATTTATAATGAATATTTGGAAGGAGCCAAAGCTATACAACAGGCCGTAAAAGAAGCTGGTGTAAAGCGATTAATAGTTGTTGGCGGTGCTGGTAGCCTGTTTTTAAATGAAAGAACAAGGGTGATTGATTCTCCAAATTTTCCGGAAGAAATTAAACCCGGAGCAACGGCGGCCAGCGAATATTTTGAAATTCTTAAAAGAGAAAAAGAACTGGATTGGACTTTCTTTAGCCCTGCAATTGGTATGGCTCCCGGGAAACCTAAAAAACGTAGAAATACTTATAGAAAAGGCTTTGAAAAACCCGTATTTGATGAGGATGGGAAAAGCGCGTTATCTGTGCAGGATACTGCCGTGGTCCTGGTAGATGAAGCCGAGAATGCAGCACATATAAAACAACGCTTTACAGCAGCATATTAAACAATGAAACTTTATTAATTAATCTAAACTAAATATTATGAAACAAGTATTATCTTTTTTGTTTGTCGCTTTTTTAAGCACAAGCATTTTCGCACAAACAACCTGGAAAGCCGATCCGGCTCATACCCAGGTTTCTTTTGACATTGTACACCTTGGAATTGCCGAAATAGAAGGTCAATTTGGAGAATTTGAAGGCAGTATTACAGCATCTGAAGACGATTTTAGTAATGCTGAATACGAAATGGAAATAGATGTAGCCTCTATTAATACGGGTGTGGATAGAAGGGATGGTCACCTTAAAAGTGCTGATTTCTTTGATGTAGAAAACCATCCTAAGATGAGTTTTAAAAGTAATTCTTCAGAAAAAATTGGTGATAATAAATATAAAGTGACTGGAGATCTTACTTTTCATGGTGTTACAAAACCTGTTACTTTAGAGGTTTGGCATCGTGGTACGGTAGAAAATCCGCAGAGTAAAAATTTAACTTCAGGTTTTGCAATTACAGGAACCATAAAACGATCTGACTTTAATTTAGGAGCCGATTTCCCTGAGCCAATGCTTAGTGATGAGGTAAATATTGAAGTAGACGGAGAATTCATTAAACAATAAATATTTAGAGGAGGCTATAAATTCTGTTTAAAAAATTTAACAGCCTCCTCTTTTTAAAATAAATAGAATGTCAACCCTTTCAGATTTTAATAAATTCACAGCCAACCTGCCCAGGCAGGAGCAACCAATGCCCGTTTTGTTCATTGGTCATGGTTCACCTATGAATGGCATTCAGGATAACGAATTTAGTTCCGGTTGGAAGAAAATGGCTAAAGACATGCCTACTCCAAAAGCTGTTTTGGTAGTTTCGGCCCATTGGCTCACGAACGGAACCAGAATTACCAGTATGGAATTTCCCAAAACCATTCATGATTTTGGAGGTTTTCCGCAGGAATTATTTCAGGTTCAGTATCCTGCGCCGGGAAGTCCTGCAATAGCCCGGGAAACTAAAAACCTGGTAAAATCTACAGCTATTGTAGAAGATCATGATTGGGGTTTAGATCATGGCGCCTGGACCGTAGTTAGGCATATGTACCCCGAAGCAAATATTCCTATTTTACAACTTAGTATAGACCATAGTAAAGACGAAAACTATCATTTTGAGCTTGCTAAAGAACTCATGGAACTTAGAAATAAAGGAGTTTTAATTATTGGTAGCGGTAATATGGTTCATAATCTAAGAATGTTGGCCTGGGATAAAATAGAAGAACCGGGTTATGGTTACGATTGGGCTTTGGAGATGAATGATAAATTCAAAAAGTATATTTCTGAAGGTGATTTTAGTAGGCTTATTAATTATAAAAACCTTGGAGCTGAGGCGAAACTGGCCATTCCTACTCCAGAACATTATATTCCCTTGCTTTACACCCTTGGGCTCAAAGCTAAAAATGAAAAACTTTCCTTTTTTAATGATAAAGCCGTAGCGGGTTCTTTAACAATGACTTCAGTTAAAATTGGCTGATGCTGTTTCTTTCTAAAATAAATGTCTTTAAATTCTTAGCAGAAATATTCTAAAAAGAATTTCTGAATATTAAATCTCCGAAAACGTTTGAATATTTTCCTTTATACTGATGCCCGTCATTTTTCAACACTTCCTTTGCATATAATTTTGTGGTTATAAAAGCAGTAAAGATGATGACCACAACACCACTTACCGATCTTGAAATTGCTCAAAAGATTGAGTTAAAACCTATTACTGAAATTGCCAAAAAATTAGCCCTTGATGCTGAAGAAATTGAAATGTACGGAAAGTACAAAGCCAAACTTCCGCTAAATAGAATTAATAAAGAAAAGATAAAAAATAACAACCTTATCCTGGTTTCTGCAATTTCGCCAACTCCTGCTGGTGAAGGGAAAACAACGGTTTCTATAGGACTGTCTGAAGCTTTAAACCAACTTGGCAAAAAAACTACAGTAGTTTTGCGTGAACCTTCTTTAGGTCCTGTTTTTGGTATTAAAGGTGGTGCCACAGGAGGAGGTTTCTCCCAGGTTCTTCCTATGGAAGATATAAACCTTCATTTTACGGGAGATTTTTCAGCGATAGAAAAAGCTCATAATCTTCTTGCTGCCCTGGTAGATAATAATATTCAGTCAAAAATAAATAATCTGGGACTCGACCCTCGTACTATTTCGCTTAAAAGAGTGATGGATGTCAACGATCGTGCGCTTAGAAATATTGTAATTGGACTTGGAGGAACAGGATCTGGAATTCCGCGGGAGAGTGGATTTGACATTACTTCGGCTTCAGAAATTATGGCCATAATGTGTCTTGCCGAAAACCTATACGATTTAAAAGGACGTTTAGGAAATATTTTTATTGGTTATACTTATGGAAAAAAGCCAATTTTTGCACGAGATCTTAATGCTGAAGGTGCAATGGCGACCTTACTCAAAGACGCGCTTAAACCAAACCTGGTACAAACTATTGAAGGTAATCCCGCAATTATTCATTTAGGTCCTTTTGCAAATATTGCCCAGGGAACCAACTCAGTTATTGCCACGCGAATGGGGATGAGCCTTTCAGATTATACGGTGACCGAGGCTGGTTTTGGCTTTGATCTTGGTGCAGAAAAATTTCTTGATATTAAATGCCAAAGCGCTGGTTTGGCGCCTAAAGTGGTGGTAATGACCACTACTATTAGGGCTCTTAAGTATCACGGTGGAGCGGATTTAAAAACACTTACAATTCCTAATGTTGAGGCTTTAATTAATGGGATTCCCAACCTTGAGAAACACCTGGAGAATGCAAAATTGTATAATATAACCCCCGTTATTGCCATTAACAGGTTTTATAGTGATAGCGATGAAGAAATACAGGTTATTTTTGATTTGGCCCAAAAATTAAATATTAAGGTTGCTCTTTCTGATGGTTGGGCAAAAGGTGGAGCAGGAGCGTTAGACCTGGCGGCCAAAGTAATAGAAGCTATAGAAGAAAATAGTTCTGATTTTAAACCCCTGTACAAATGGGAGCAGGATGTGGTGACTAAAATTGAAACTATTGCGAAAAAAATATATGGGGCTAATAGGGTAGAATTTTCACCTAAAGCAAAGAAAAACCTGAAGACTATTTTAGATCTGGGACTGGAAGAATTGCCAGTTTGTATTGCAAAAACTCAAAAATCATTATCAGATAATCCGGCGCTATTAGGAAGACCAACAGGATTTACACTCACTGTTAGGGAGATTGAAATTGCTGCCGGTGCAGGCTTTCTTATTCCTATAACCGGTGATATGATGCGAATGCCGGGATTACCAGTACATCCCGCTTCAGAAAATATAACAGTAGATTTGGAAGGAAATATTTCGGGGCTGGTTTAAGGGCAAGATCTATTTTTTTCAAATAAAAAAACCTTCCGGTATTCGCCGGAAGGTTTTTAACTTTCTAAAATGTTTACTCTATAACGGGATAAAAATGCGCTTAAACAGTTTTTTCTACAGTTTTTGTAAATAATTCGCCTGCTTTCAGTCTTCGGTTGTATTCCTTTAGGTCATTTCTAACTTCACCGGACATTATATATAGGCCAATAATATTAGGGAAAGACATAGTTAAAATCATCATATCAGAGAAATCAAGCACAGCTCCCAGCCCTACTGAAGCACCAATCACTACAAAAACCAGGAACATAGATTTGAAAACCAATTCGCTCCTGTTGGTTTTTCCGAATATATAAGTCCACGCGCGTAGCCCGTAATAAGACCAGGAGATCATAGTAGAAAATGCAAAGAGAAAAACCACAATACTCAACACATAAGGAAACCATGGCATCACGGTAGCAAAGGCTCCAGAGGTAAGTTGAACCCCGCCAACGCCCTCTACCTCGTGCATGCCGGTAAAAATAAGAACAAGTGCAGTTAAAGTACAGATGATTACTGTGTCTATAAAAGGTTCAATTAACGCTACATAGCCTTCAGAAGCTGGATGCCTGGTTTTTCCGGCGCTGTGAGCTATTGCCGCCGAACCAACTCCAGATTCACTGGAGAATGCAGCCCTTTGAAATCCTACAATAAGTACGCCTATTACTCCACCTGTTAAGGCTGTTGCATTAAAAGCACCATTATAAATCGCAGAAAATGCTGCACCTATATTTTCAAAATTTACACCAATAACCACAAGCGCAGAAACCACATATATTAGAGCCATTAAGGGAACAATCTTCCCGGTTACTTTGCCTATACTCTCAATGCCACCAAGAATAACTAAACCTACAAGGCCTGAAAGAGCGAGGCCAAAATAAAAACCATTTCCTTCCATAAATTCAAACTGACTGGCAAGAATCTCGAAAGATTGATTGGCCTGAAACATATTCCCTCCACCTAGTGTTGCTCCGATACACAGTACTGCAAAGAAAACAGCCAGAACTTTCCCAAAACCTTTCATATTTCTTCGTTCCAGCCCGTGTTGTAAATAATTCATAGGACCACCAAAAATCTTTCCTTCTTTATTAATAACCCTATATTTAATTCCAAGGGTACATTCCACAAATTTTGAGGCCATACCTAAAAGTCCTGCGATAATCATCCAAAAAGTTGCTCCGGCTCCTCCCAAAGATATTGCGATAGCCACACCGGCAATATTTCCCAATCCTACGGTAGCAGAAACTGCGGTTGCCATGGTTTGAAAATGAGTGATCTTACCCGGGGCGGTAGGATCATCATATTTTCCGCGTGCCAGGTCTATAGAATGTTTTACCCCTTTAAAATTGATAAAACCCATTTTAACGGTAAAAAATGCAGCACCAAATATTAACCAAATAACTATAAGAGGAATATTATGGGTTTTTGGGTCTCCATTTGGGTGAGTAACCGGCAGGGGAGTAGGGTATTTTATTTCGGCTAAATTATGAGCGCCTGTTTTAATAAGATGATCGCTGTTATTGGAATCGTAAATTACATCTCCGGCTTTGGTTAAGTGTTTTAGATTTCCGCTTGTAGTGGCATAAATATTTAAATCTCCTTTATTTTTGGAATTTACTATGGCAATAAGATCTCCTTCATTTACATTCTTCCCTTCATTAACTTTCCATTCCTTAAGTAAATAGCGATCATTTACCGATGGACTCCAACCCGGGATGGGCACTTTAGCAACTTCAGCATACACTACAGGATCATAAATTCCAAATGCGGTAAACGGGTCCCAGAATAAGAAATTCCCCAGACTTTCTACCAGCGGAACAGCAGCACCATTAAAATGTTCGGTAATTGCTTTAGGCTTAATTTTAAACTCACGGGTAAGAGTGGCACCTTCACTATCTGTGATCTTTACTTTATAAGGAATTCCTTCGGTAAGACCGTAAGCCGATTTTGATTCAACCCCAGTATTTTTATCAGACCATTTATAGGTATAGGGAGGTTGCCCACCTGAAACCTCCAAATCAATAAATCCGTCATTAATTAAATTAGAAATATTTCCAGCTTTAGCATCTACCTTAAGTTGCTGGGCATTTAAAATTGAAAGCGGAAGTAAAAAGATTAAAAGAAAATATTTTTTCATAGTTTAATTTCTAAATTTGAAACTCCACACCGCTAAAAAACAGCGTTTCTTCCTAAAGAAATCATCGGGTTTGCTTTTACGTATTTTAATTTAATCTTTGGATGAAAACGAAGTGATAAAAAAAGGGAAAATCATTCAAATTAGAAGAAACTCTTGGTCACCTTATTTTCATTAGGTAGATAAAATTATAAAATAAGAAAAGCATAAGCTCCCGTGACCGCCGAGAAGAAAAATAAAATGGTTTTCAGCCTGATTTTATTTTTTATGAAATTTGAAAAATTAGCTGTAAATATAAGGTATAATCCTTAGTTAGAAAAATTGAAAAACATACATTTAAATTGGAAAAGATTAAGGTTGCTTCTCAAATATTTTAGAAGCGCATAATTTTTTCCTATTTTTAGTTTCTTAAACCTGCCATAACATGAAGAACATTTTAGTAGCCGTAGACCGTAAAAATGATGCTGATTTACTTATTTCACATGCGGTTAATATTGCTAAATTAACAAACGCCAAAATCTGGATAATTCACGTAACTGTAGCTGATCCTGATGATTTTCTTGCCCGGGAGGCCGGACCTCAATACGTTTATGAAAAGAGAGCCGAGGACCGAAAAAAAGAAAAAGCTACCATAGAAAAGTGGGCTGAAGATGTTGCAAAAGATCATAATATAGAAGTTGAGGGCCGTATAATTGAAGGTTCTGTAATAAAGTCTATTAAAAAGTTGGTAGATGAGTGTAATATTGATTTGGTAGTTGCCGGCCACAAGAAAAAAAACCTTGTGTATGGCTTGTTTACCTCAAACAAGAAAAAAGATCTTATAGACGAACTTCAAATTCCATTATTAGCAGTCCCGCTAGGATAGATTTCGCACGTCCTTAGAAAATAATGCGATTTAGCTCTTAAATTAAAGTTAAGTGCAAGATCGCTTTGTTTTAATTTAAAAAGTTGGATTGTGGGTTTCTATCGTATTCCTAAACACGCTTTGAATCTGTAGAGGAATTTTCTAAAAAAATAGTCTTTTAATTTTTTTAGGAAGAAAGATTTAAGTCCATGTTATAATTTGTTAAACCTTTTCTATAGGCTAACTTGTTCATTAACTTTAAGATATAACCATAAAAACAAAAAATTATGAGTATTGTAAAAGTTATTGAAGTAATTGCAAGTTCAACAGAGAGTTTTGATGATGCAACCAGAAATGCTCTTGCAGAGGCTTCTAAAAGTGTAAAAAATATAGAATCGGTTTACGTGAAAGAGATGCACGCGAATGTGATTAATAATAAAATTGCTTCGTATGCAGTGAACGCGAAGATATCATTTAAAAAAGAGAGCTAAATTTAGTTCGTTTGAATTTTGGGGAAGTAGTTTATTAATTAAACGCTTCCCCATTTTTATGTTTACTTCCCATTCAAAGCCCCTAAAATCCTAAATTTCTATATTATTTGAATTTGTTTTCTCCTGGAAAATTATACAGAATTTTACTAAGAATATATCTCCATTTTATTACAAAGTTGATTAATACAGGATTTCCCCCGTTTCAAAAATGTATTAATAGTTTTAAATTAAAGGTGAACTTTTTTGAATAATAACTTTAGAATATGGTGGAAAATTACCTTTAAAAATTCTGGACAAATTATTTTGAATGCTAAAAGCTTCAATAATATCTTTTCAGTAAAATAAGTTTTTACCACTACTTTTTTATAGCGATTTTCTATATAGGTTCTATGTCTAACCTTAATATTTGTGCTATGAATCCTTTTTATATTTTTTTGGAGAATTACAAAACAGCCACATCAGGGTTTCATTTTCTGGCTAAACTATTTATTTTATTAATTCTGGCCTGGATAGTAGTTGCGGCTATTTTTGCAGTATTAGGAACTCTTAACCTAATATTTTAGGCTGCTATTTTATAAAGTAACTAAGATAGCTTTTTGGCTGTCCCGGATTAGCTTTGCGCCGGCATCACAAAACTGAAAACAGTTTCTTTGTCTGAAGAGCTTACTTTTATCTCTCCATTGTGTGCTGCCGCAATTTCTGAGGCAATATAAAGCCCCAGGCCTAAACCTTTTTTGGGCTCTTCTCCTTCAAGACGATAAAATGGTTCAAATAATTTTTCCCTTACTTCTTTAGGGATTTTCGTCCCATTGTTAGTAATTTCTAATTTAAACTCTCCATTTAAACATAGCGCTTCAAGTTCTATAGATTCATCTGGAGTACCATGAGTTACTGCATTTCCTAAAAGGTTAGAACATAATTGTGCAATACGGTCTGGATCACAATTTACCGGATTTTCTAATTGAATCTTAGAAGAAATTTTCTGTTGGGGAGAAATAATTTTTAATTCATTAATCACCTGTTTCAATACCTCTTCCAGTTTTTTAGAATCGGCAGTTTTATTAAGCTTTATACCTTCTCCAAGGCGGCCTCGGGCAAAATCTAAAAGGTTATCTATTAAACCTTCCATCCTGATGCTGGTAGATTTAATAAGGGAAGCATTGCGCTTTACAATATCTTCCTTACTAAATTTCATTAAAATTTCAGCACTCATCCGCG
>NZ_CAXAVR010000076.1:0-13195 GCF_963972535.1 uncultured Salegentibacter sp. | reverse complement strand
GGAAATGATGTGGGAAGAAAATTATTGATCCTGGCTCGTGAGCTTCAGTTAGAAAAGGAATTCCAGGAGATTAAAATTCAATCTTTAATTCCCGAAAAATTAAACGGGCAAACTTCCGCAGAAGAATTTCAGCGAAGAATAGGGGAGCTGGATGAGATATTTTTTCAGCATAAAAAGGAACAAAACAAAGATCACGTGCTACGATACATTGGGGAAATTGAAGTAGGAAGCGCCAACCTGGAGGCAAAACTTATTTCTGAGCCTAAGAATACCGCACTGGGCCAAATTAAAGGCGCCGATAATATTTTTGAAATTTATACCGAGTCTTATGGCGACCAGCCACTGGTAATCCAGGGAGCCGGCGCAGGAGCAGCGGTAACCGCTCGCGGTGTAGTTAGCGATGTGCTTAAATTATCGCAAAGACTTAATTAAAAATCCAACAAAACCAACAATTATGCATTTTGAAACCGAAGCCATTAGAACACAAAACGAACGTACACAGTTCCAGGAGCATTCTACGCCCCTGTACCTAACGTCCAGTTATGTTTTTGATGATGCCGAAGATATGAGAGCTTCATTTTCTGAAGAAAAGGAACGCAATATTTACAGCCGATTTACCAATCCCAATACTTCAGAATTTACTGAGAAAATAGCGAAGATGGAAGGAGCAGAGGCAGGTTTTGCTTTTGCAACGGGAATGAGTGCTGTGTTTTCAAGTTTGGCGGCTCTTTTAAATAGTGGAGATCATATCATTTCGGCTAGATCGGTTTTTGGTTCTACGCATAGTTTGTTTACCAAGTTTTTTCCAAAATGGAATATTTCGCATTCCTATTTTAATGTGAATGAAGTTGATAAAATTGAAAGTTTAATAAAGCCCGAAACCAAAATTATTTTTGCCGAAACACCTACTAATCCAGGTGTAGATGTATTGGATTTAGAAGTTTTGGGTGAAATAGCCAAAAAGCACAATCTTATATTAATTATAGATAATTGTTTTGCCACGCCCTGGCTTCAGAATCCTATAAAATTTGGGGCGCATTTGGTTATACATTCGGCTACAAAATTAATAGACGGTCAGGGCCGCGTTTTGGGCGGTGTAACAGTAGGAAATGCCGATTTAATAAGGGAAATATACCTGTTCTCAAGAAATACAGGACCGGCTTTGTCGCCTTTTAACGCCTGGGTACTTTCTAAAAGTTTGGAAACTTTAGCGGTACGTTTAGATAAACATTGTGAAAACGCAGAGAAAGTTGCCCTATTCCTGGAAACCGAAGCCAATGCTGAAAATGTGAAATACCCTTTTTTAAAGTCGCATCCGCAATACGCAATTGCTAAAAAGCAAATGAAAAAAGGTGGAAATATTGTTTCATTTGAAATTAAAGGAGGGATTGAAGCGGGGAGAAAGTTTATAGATGCTATAAAACTTTGTTCAAGATCGGCAAATCTTGGCGATACACGCAGTATTGTTACGCATCCAGCATCTACAACGCATAGTAAATTAAGTGAAGAAGACAGGTTAGAAGCCGGGATAAAGCCAGGACTGGTAAGAGTTTCAGTAGGATTGGAACACGCAGATGATGTAATAGCAGATTTAAAACAGGCTTTAAACTCAATTTAGTTATGGTAATTTCAGCAGACATAGGGCTTTTTGATTTTTCCGTAGAGAATTCAATAATAAATGAGAAAAAGTCAATATTTAAGTATATTCGCAGTATGCTTTCTAAAAAGACTAAATACGGTATTAAAGCCCTGGCGTTTATCGCCAAAAAAGGGGATAGAAAACCGGTACAAACTTCAGAAATCTCCAAAAGTGAGAATATCTCGCAAAAATTCCTTGAAAGCATACTTCTGGAATTGCGAAAATCGGGGTTTTTGGGGTCTAAAAAAGGCAAAGGCGGCGGCTATTATTTAATAAAAGAACCGGAAGATATTCGTATGACTTCGGTAATTAGAGTGCTGGAAGGTCCTATAGCGATGGTGCCCTGTGTGAGCCTAAATTATTACGAAAAGTGCGACGATTGCCCCAGTGAAGAAGCCTGTTCTGTTCATAGTTTAATGATTCAGGTTAGGGATAGCACATTAAAAGTGCTGGGCGATAACACTTTAGCTGATATTTCTGCGAAAAAATAAGAATTCAAAAATTAAATGTTAAATACTGAAATTTAGGCCTTTAATAGTTGGTCTGATAAAAAAACAAAGTTACTTTTGTTTTATAACCTACTAATCCGATAGGTTAATAGAATTTAAACGAAGAGAGTATGATACTGGATCAGGCAAAATCTAAAACCACTTATAAAAAAGACAGGACTTCAGAAAAACCCTTACGCAGTATTTTAAAAACAGTGAGTTGGAGAATTGTAGGAACCGTAGATACCATAGTTATTTCGTGGGTTCTAACAGGAGAAATTGAAACTGCACTGGCCATTGGGTCGGTAGAATTGGTCACTAAAATGATCCTGTATTTTGGCCACGAGCGGCTTTGGAATATGATAAGTTTTGGAAAAGAATAGGAATATTTTTTAGAAAAGAATATAGAGTATAGTTAGGCTCGGGCAGGGCCAAAAAATTTATAAAAGATGAAACGGTACAGCGAAAAAGAATTAAAAATCCTCAACCAGCAGTTTAAAGGAATTACGCCGGCTGAGATTGTACAGTGGGTAGTATCCAACTCGGCCAGGCCGGTGATTACCACTAATTTTAGACCTTATGAAGCTGCAATTTTACACGCAGTTTCAGAGATAGATCCGGTAATAAAAGTAATTTGGTGCGATACCGGTTACAATACTCCTCAAACTTATAAGCACGCAAAGCAGGTGATAGACCAGTTGTCACTTAATGTTAAGCTTTACACCCCAAAGCAAACCGCTGCTTATCGTGATGCACTGTTTGGAGGAATCCCCGATATTAATAATCCGCAACACGAAGAATTTACCAAACAGGTAAAACTGGAACCTTTTTTACGCGCTATGCGCCAGCAAAATCCGGATGTTTGGTTTACAAATCTTAGAAAGGGCCAAACCAGTTTTAGAGATAGTATAGATATTTTAAGCTATAGCAAAGACGGAATTTTAAAAGTGAGTCCGTTTTACCACTGGAGTGACGAAAAACTGGATGCCTATTTAGAAAAACATGAACTGCCAAACGAATTTAAATATTTTGATCCCACCAAAGTTTTAGAAAACCGTGAATGTGGCCTCCACGCTTAATGAATCCCAATGAAAAAAGAGCAGAGTTATACCGAGATGTACCGTTCAAAAATGTGTATTCGCTGCACTTAAAGGAAACTTTTTATAAAAAAATATAGGAAGTCCTTTTAAATGAAAAATCAAAAAAGGACTTTTTTATTAATACCTGTTTTTCAGGTTTCAATTTAAAAATTATCGATAATGCAAAGTTTTAGAACCGAAATAGAAAACCCAATCGTAGAGCAGGATATTCTTGATTTAGAAAAGAAAATCAGGTTGTTTCGTGAGGGAAAAGCAGATGAAGAGAAATTCCGAAGCCTTCGTTTAGCGCGTGGGGTATACGGGCAACGACAGGCGGGAGTACAAATGGTTCGAATAAAACTGCCATTTGGAAAAGTAACTTCAGAACAGCTGCACAGAATAGCCGATGTTTCTGATGAATATTCCAAAGGCCGTTTGCATATCACTACGCGCCAGGATATCCAGATTCACCACGTGAGTTTAGACAGAACACCGGAGCTTTGGGCGCAGCTGGAAAGAGATGATATCACTTTGCGTGAAGCCTGCGGAAACACGGTAAGAAACGTAACCGCTTCGCCAACCGCGGGAATTGATGTAAACGAACCTTTTGATGTTTCTCCATACGCACATGGGACTTTTCAGTTTTTCCTTCGGAATCCAATTTGCCAGGAAATGGGAAGAAAATTTAAAATTTCTTTCTCTTCTTCAGATGAAGATACTGCGCTGAGTTACATTCATGATCTTGGTTTTATCGCCAAGTTGAAAGACGGAAAACGCGGATTTAAAGTGATGCTAGGCGGCGGGCTCGGTTCTCAACCAAGACACGCCGATGAACTCTATGATTTTCTTCCTGTGGAAGAAACCCTTCCTTTAATTGAGGGTGTACTTCGGGTTTTTGATCGGTACGGCGAACGTGCAAAACGATTAAAAGCAAGGATGAAATTTCTTGTAAAAGATATAGGAAAAGAGGCTTTTATGGAACTTGTAGCCGAACAAAACACGGCGCTTTCAAAAAACCATCCTAAATTTGAAGTTGAAAAACTTGAAACTGCACCGCCGCTTCAGGATGTTGAGGTGCCTGCAGTAACAATTGAAGATAAGAAGGATTTTGAAACCTGGAAAAACACCAATGTTCTTCCGCAGAAACAGGAAGGCTTATTTGCGGTTGGAATCAGGGTTCCGTTAGGGGATTTTTATACCGGTGGCGCAAGAAAACTTGCCGATTTGGTAAAGAAATACGCCGGAAATGAGATCAGACTGAGTTTAAGACAGGATATTTTAATTCGTCACGTTCGGGAAGAATTTTTGCCATTTTTCTATTCAGAATTAAAAAAACTGGGCTATGCTGATACCGGTTACGATAAAACCGTAGACATCACGGCCTGCCCCGGTACCGATACCTGTAACCTGGGGATTGCCAGTAGTACGGGAATTGCCGATGTACTGGAAGATGTTTTAAAAGAAGAGTATCCGCAGTTTATAAACGGAAAAGATATCACTATAAAAATAAGCGGTTGTATGAATGCCTGCGGGCAGCATAATATGGCGGAGATCGGTTTCCAGGGAATGTCGGTTAAAGTTGGCAAAACCGTGGCACCGGCACTTCAGGTTTTACTTGGTGGCGGAACCCTTGGGGACGGCCAGGGCCGTTTTGCTGATAAGGTGGTGAAAGTGCCCAGTAAACGCGGGCCAGAAGCTTTGCGATTCTTGCTAAACGACTTTGAAGCAAATTCAAATGCTGAAGAAAAATTTGCAGAGTATTACGACAGGCAGGGAAAAACATATTTCTACGATTTATTAAAAGAACTGGCCGATACTTCTAACCTTACGGAAAACGAATTTGTAGACTGGGGACACGAAGAACCATATATAAAAGCAGTAGGAGTAGGCGAATGTGCCGGCGTGGTTATAGACCTTATCGCAACACTTTTATTTGAAAGTGAAGAGAAAATTGATAACGCAAAAAGCGCACTGGAAAGAAAAGCCTGGGCCGATAGTATTTATCATTCCTATACCTCAATCGTAAATTCTGCTAAGGCTTTATTACTTGCTGAAGATGTAAAAACCAATACCCAGGCGGGAATTATTTCTCAGTTTGATGAGCTTTTTGTAGACACCGGTAAAATTGAATTATCGACTTCCTTCAAAGAATTTGCTTATCAAATGAACGAGCACGAGCCAACCGAAGCTTTTGCCAATAAATATTTAGAAGACGCGCATTTGTTCTTAAAAAGAGTGGATGCATTTAGAACAAAGGAGGTACAAAATGTATAATTCACCAAAATTAAGCGTGGTAGGCGCAGGTCCCGGAGACCCGGAATTGATCACAATAAAAGCATTAAATACTTTAAAAGATGCTAAAGTGGTGCTTTTTGATGCGCTTATTAATCGCGAATTACTGGAATATGCACCTCAAGCCGAGCATATTTTTGTTGGAAAACGAAAGGATAAGCATAGATATTCTCAAGACGAAATAAATGAGCTTATTGTAAAATATGCCCTGGAAAGAGGTCACGTGGTTCGTTTAAAAGGAGGAGATCCTTTTATCTTCGGAAGAGGATCTGAAGAAATTAATTATGCCAAAAGTAAAGGTTTGGAAACCGCGGTGGTATCGGGAATTACTTCTTCTATTGCGGTACCTGCCAATGTTGGAATTCCACTTACGCAACGAGGAACTTCCGAAAGTTTTTGGGTAATTACAGGAACTACCACTCAAAAGAAACTTTCAGAAGATGTTCGGCTGGCCGCACAATCTACCGCTACGGTGGTGATACTGATGGGAATGGCGAAACTCGCTGAAATCGTGAACATTTTTAGCTACTACGGCAAAGAAGATACTCCGGTGGGGATTATTCAAAATGGAACTACCGATAATGAAAAATCTGGTTTTGGGACCATTAAAAGTATAGAAAAAGTAGTTGCCGAAAAACAACTTACCGCCCCGGCAATTATCGTGATTGGCGAAGTAGTAAAAGAAAGCGGACAGCTTAAAGCAGTTTTTGAAAACGTCAAGGAGTTTGAATTTAAAAATTCCCCCATTGGGGGCTAGGGGGCCTATGGAAGAAAGAAACGAATTATACCCGGTCTTTTTAAAGGTCAATAAGCTGAATATTCTGGTCGTTGGCGGCGGACAGGTGGGACACGAAAAATTGCATTTCCTGTTTAAATCGAGTCCTAATGCTAAGGTGGAAGTGGTCGCAAAATGGTTTTTACCGGAAACAGAAGAACTGGCAAAAAAACACGGCGCAAAATTAACAAAAGGCAGGTATAGAAGAAAATACCTTAAAAACCGTCATTTTGTAATTGCGGCTACGAACGATGCAAAATTGAATAAACGAGTTTACAAACATGCCAAAAAGCGTTATTTACTGGCTAATATAGCCGATACGCCCGAACTCTGCGATTTCTATATGGGCGGCATTGTAAATAAAGGCCACGTAAAAATCGCGATTTCCACCAACGGTAAATCGCCTACCGCGGCAAAACGTTTACGGCAATTTTTTGAAGAAGTAATTCCCGAAAATGTAAACCAGATGGTAGAAAATTTAAATGAATACCGAAGTAATATAAAAGGTGATTTTGAGGCGAAAGTTGATCAAATGAATTCTATAACCGAATCTTTAAAAGTTAAAAACAAGAGTGATGATTAAAACAGATATCCTGATAATTGGGGCTGGCCCAACCGGTTTGTTTACCGTTTTTGAAGCGGGATTATTAAAACTAAAAACGCATTTAATAGACGCGCTGCCACAACCCGGCGGGCAATGTTCTGAGATTTATCCTAAAAAACCAATTTATGATATTCCGGCATTTCCTGAAATTTTAGCGGGAGATTTGGTTGGAAATCTAATGGAACAAATAAAACCTTTTGAACCAGGCTTCACTTTGGGAGAACGCGCCGAAACTTTGGAAAAACTGGACGACGGTACTTTTATAGTAACTACCAATAAAGGCACAAAACACCACGCGCCGGTAGTAGCAATTGCGGGTGGATTAGGTTCTTTTGAGCCAAGAAAACCCCCAATCGCTAATATTACCGATTTTGAAGATAAAGGCGTTTCTTATTTTATTAAAGATCCGGAAGTTTACCGCGATAAAAAAGTAGTGATTGCCGGTGGAGGGGATTCTGCATTAGACTGGGCCATTTACCTGGCCGATGTTGCTGCGGAAGTTGCCCTGGTGCACCGTAGAGTAGAGTTCCGTGGCGCATTGGATTCTGTGGAAAGGGTTTCAGAATTGGCTAAACTCGGTAAGATTGAAATGATTACCAATGCTGAAGTTGTTGGCCTTAGAGGTGAAGATCAATTGGAACAGGTGGTAATTAGGCATAAAGATGAAGCCCGCGGAGAGGAATTTAAAGATGTGGATGATTTTATTCCACTTTTCGGATTGTCTCCAAAACTGGGCCCGATTGGAAGCTGGGGACTGGAAATAGAGAAAAACGCGATTAAAGTTGATAATTCTTACGATTATCAAACCAATATTCCCGGCGTTTATGCTATTGGTGATGTAAACACCTATAAAGGAAAATTAAAACTGATCCTTTCCGGTTTTCACGAAGCCGCGATTATGTGTCAAAGTGCTTACCAGCGAATTTTCCCTGATAAAAAATATGTACTTAAATACACCACCGTTGGCGGCGTGACCGGATTTGACGGTAGTAAAAAAGAAGCCAAAAAAGAAGTGGTACAGAGTATTGGCGTGTAAGCACCTGGCTCCGAAGGGGGAATTAATTAGAATAAAATACAATGATTTTTAAAGCTTATTAAGCACCCCTCCTTTTAAGGAGGGGTGGCCGATAGGCCGGGGTGGTTAAGGTTGCGGTTGAACCCTTCCGTCATTCCTTCAGAATGCCACCTTCCCTTGAGAAGGGAAGGAGCTTTAAAAATTTAACGGTTTTCGGCTATAAGTAGATAGCCACGTATAGGTATACTTTTTTTGATTCAAATTTAATCTTAATCGGTTGTTTGGTCATAAATCTTTCCATCCTTCATTATGAATTCAACGTTTTCTATTGTAGAAATAAAATCATTAATAATATCTCCTTTTACAGCTATAATATCCGCATTAGCTTGAGGTTGTAAATAGCCAATTTCATCTTCTTTATTTAAATGAAAAGCTGAAATGTATGTACTGGATTGTAGTATATCTAATGGTTTCATTCCTGCTTCAAAATAATATCGAAACATGTCTGATGACGATTCTCCTCTAGATACTTTTATATCTGTATAATTATCAGAACCGGCTACAACTGGTACTCCCTTATCGATTGCCTTGTTTAGCCTATCCTTCATTATGTTTAGATAATTATCAATCCACTCAGTATCTTCAAATCCGGCAAGCTTCACATATGTATTCATATAATCCCTACTATTTTCTGTGGGTACCATATAAATTCGTTTTTCCGCCATTTTAGTTATTGTGCTGTCAGCTAAATTAAACCCATGTTCAATGCCATCAACACCAGCTTCAATTGCATTCCATGCAGATTGGTTTGTAACACAATGAGCTGTTACCTTTAAATTGTATGAGTGTGCTGTCTCAACAACAGCTTTTATTTCATCTATGGTTAAAAATGTTTTATTTGGAAGATTGTCAGCACATATTTTAATTAAATCAACATTTTGGTTCACATGTTCACGAACAGCATTTTTTGCATCTTCAGGACTGGATATTATTCGATATTCTGAATCTATTATATTCTGGTGTTCAGGCAGTACACCATAAATTTGCCCTCCAGTTGCAGCCAAAATAGGCCCGGAAGCAAAAATACGTGGTCCTTCAATCGTTCCTTCGTTAATGGCATTTCTAAGGGCTACATCAAGATATAAGCCTGAATTTCCTAAATCTTTAATACTCGTTATTCCCTGGTCTAAATAACTTTTGGCTCTTTTAGAACCGCGTAGAACTCTTAAAGCATCACTTTCCATGGTTAGAGATTGTATACTATGTTCTGAAAAATCTTCGTTGGCATCTTGAGAAAAAAGAACATGGGTATGTGCATCTATTAATCCTGGAAGAACAGTATACTCGGTTAAATCAATGGCTTTACTATTTTTAGGTAAAGATTCAAATTCTCCAATAGATATAATTTTTGTGTCTTGAATATGTACAAGCTTGTTCTTTAGTAACTTATTTTCTTTACTGTCATATAATAAGCCAGCCTTGATATAAATACTATTTTCCTGCCCTATTAATCGCTCTTGTGCGGAAATAAGAATTATAAAGAAAAATATGAGGGTCCTAAACATGCGCTTTTATTTTAGTTTAAATGGATGCCAAATGTTTCGGTTATCGCCAGCTGGTGGAGAGAGGGACGCGAACTTGTCAGATTAACCTTTTGTTTCCTGGTTTCTAAATTACGCTTTTTCGGCAAAACTTGTTATTTGCGATGAGCCGTTGTAGTGCGTTTAGGTGTTAGACAATAGTATTTTAGTCAGCATCCTTTTTATCTGCTGAGTTAAATCTTCTAAATTTTCATAAATAATTAAATACTTTGATTGAATATCTACAGGAGCATCACTTAAGTTTTCAGCTACTATAATTGTTGGTTTGTTTAGTGCGTGAGCTATTCCTAATTCGTAAAATACATTTGGATTTCTACCTGTGATATTCGCTATTACAAATCTTGCTTTAGCAATTTGTTCTATTATATGAGGAAGTAAATCTCCATCAATAAATTGCTCATCTCCTCGAATACATCTTAGACCTATATCATTAACTGTGTCCCTAATTGCATTAAAAGAAGGTATGTATTGTTTATTAAATGGTGTCAATACAAAAACTAAATTTTTATCTATTTGAAGATTTTCTACGTTGTACTTGGATAAGAATTCATTTTTATAAAAGTGTTTCTCATTAGTATCTAAATTTTGATATTTAAAATCATTTGACCTTTTTTGAGATGATAAGATTAAATGATTAATATCTTTCCAACGGTCAGCGTTCTCTTCAAGTTTTCTTGAAAGCTCATATTGCTGTCGTTCTAAATTTTGTCTCATATAATCTAATTCTACCTTCATCTTTTCAAAATCATACCTTTCTATTACTTTTTTGTTCGCAAGTTTTCTTACCTGCAGCATAAAAATGGATAAGATTAATGATAGTATAGCTACTACACCTATAATTATTAAAATTGTCTGAGTATTTAAATCTATCATTGAGTTACTATTAATGTCATTATACTATAAACCAAAATCGGTACGGATATAAATAGGTTGAGAATTCCTAATAATGTCGCGGAAATAAACCTCTCATTTTCAAATTGATGCACAGATCTTCTCCAAATGAATATGCTTATTATAGCTAAAAATAATGTTACCAAAAACCAAATAAAGCCTTGATCAATATTGGTTTCACTTGTCATAACATATGCTGCAAAAAATGAAAGGCCTAAGAATATAATGCTTAGTGGGACTTCTAGAATCGAAATAACAAAATTGAAAACTGTTGCTTTCCGATCGATAAAATATTTTAAACTGAATTGTAATACCAGTAATATCAATGGTAAAACAATATTTATTAATAATTTCATTTAATTCAATTTCAATTTTCTAAATGCACTACAACTTGCTATATCCCCACTTTATCAAACTATAACAGGGTTCGCAACCGGGATAAAATCAGGTTTAATTATAAGCTTCCTGTAAATCTATTAAAAATTTGTTAATATCGTTTACGGAAAACCCTAACACGGTATAAGCTTTAGAACTGTGAGGTTTTTTAATAAGCTTTAGCTAAATTTGTTCAAAATAAGATTTATTATGAAGATCAACCTTAAAAGACTTAATAAAGATTATCATTTTGAAACTGTAAATGAACGAGGAGACATTGTTCATTTAGACAATAAAACCGATGCCGAACCAAAAGGTGCAAGCCCAATGGATCTTTTATTGCGGGCTATTGCGGGTTGCAGCAGTATTGATATTGTAATGATCTTAAAAAAGCAACACCTGGAACTGGAAGATCTCCAGGTGGAAGTTGAAGGCTTTAGAGAAGTTGGCGCAGTGCCCAATGTTTTTAAGAAAATTCAGCTTAATTTTCTTTTAAAAGGAGATGTGCCTGCGGCGAAAGCCAAACGTGCCGTAGATCTTTCTATGGAGAAATATTGTTCGGTTTCTAAAATGCTGGAAAAAGCAGCTGAAATCAATTATGCGATCACTTTAAATGGCGAGCTTATCAATTAATGAACTCTTTTGAAACCAGAATAGTTAAAACCTGGAAACCTTCGGTGTTTTTAAGGATTGTTTTACTCATCCTCCTGCTGGGAGGTGGCGCAATTAATTCGGTTTTTGAGGTAGAGGAGAAGTGGCTTAGAGTAACCGGTAGTTTTGCTTTTATGCTGGGAATGATTGGCGCTTTAAGTCAGTCGTTTATTAAGCCGAAATATCTTGGTGATATTGAGATAGATGAAACCAGGGTGAAAATAGATTTAGCCAATTCGGGGAAAGAATTTTTAATTTCTGACCTGCAGGAAATCGGTTTCAAATATGGAGGTTACGCCAGTTTCTGGAAATATACTTTATACGGAAATAAAAATCATATTTATTTTACCACGCTTTCTGGTGAAAAATATAATTACGAAATAATTCTCCAGAATAAACAAAAGAAAGAAGAGCTGAAATCTTTTCTAAACCAATTAAATACCACTGATTCTATTGAAATTAAGAAGTTTGGTAATTCGGCTTTTTAAGTCAATAGAAACTTGGGAAATAAAAGCAGTATTTGAAAATAATCTTTAATTTTTCTCCCTTCTTTTTCCTGTTTTATTAAAAATATAATTCAGTAAATCATATAAAATACATTATCCATAAAAATTACTCTTAGCCCTTGCATTTAAAAGGCTGTGCCGTATATTTGCTGGTTCAGGTTCATTGTTTATAACATCGTTATCAAGAAAGGTTGAGGGAATAGACCCGTTGAAACCTTGGCAACCCTCCTGTAATGGGAGAAGGTGCTACATTCTACTTCGCTTTTGGCGCAGATAGATAACAAGAAAGAATTCTTTCCCGCTTCTTTTTTTGATAGTGATTTTAGATAAAATTATATGTCAAAATTAGAAGAACAACTTCAAAAAAATATACTCATTTTAGACGGTGCCATGGGCACGATGCTTCAGGAATACAAATTTTCTGAAGAAGACTTCCGTGGGGAACGTTTTACCGATTGGCCGGTTTCCGTACAGGGAAATAACGATCTTTTGTCCCTTACCCAGCCTGATGCAATCGCCACCATTCATCGTAAATATTTTGAAGCCGGTGCCGATATTGTAGAAACCAATACGTTTTCTGCAACCACAATCGCCATGGCCGATTATAAAATGGAAGAACTGGTAGACGAACTCAATTATGAGTCGGCCAGGATTGCCAAAGAAGTTGCTGTCAAAATGACCCAGGAAATTCCGGAAAAACCTCGTTTTGTAGCCGGTGCTATTGGTCCAACCAACAAAACCGCCAGTATGAGCCCCGATGTTAACGATCCCGGATTTCGTGCAATTTCCTTTGAAGAATTGCGGGTAGCTTATAAGCAACAAGCCAGCGCTTTAATAAAAGGCGGCGTGGATATTCTTCTGGTAGAAACTGTTTTTGATACCCTAAACGCTAAAGCCGCGCTTTTTGCCATTGATGAACTTAAAGAAGAATTACAGCTAGATATTCCTATAATGGTAAGCGGAACGATTACCGATGCTTCCGGGAGAACGCTTTCGGGGCAAACTGCGGAAGCTTTTCTAATTTCAGTATCGCATATTCCCTTGATAAGTGTTGGCTTTAACTGCGCATTGGGCGCCAAACAATTAACGCCTCACCTGGAAGTTCTAAACCGTTTTGCGAACTGTGGCGTTTCAGCTTATCCTAATGCAGGTTTACCAAATGCTTTTGGAGAATACGACCAGGATGCTGAAGAAATGGCAAGACAGATTAGGGAATATTTAGAAAAAGGTTTGGTGAATATTCTTGGTGGTTGCTGTGGTACCACACCAGAGCATATTA
>NZ_CAXAVR010000075.1:0-13309 GCF_963972535.1 uncultured Salegentibacter sp. | reverse complement strand
ACAAACTGAAACTTATGATGAAGAATCCCTTCACATGAGACAGTTGCTTAAAACTAAGTTGGTAGATATGGATCTTTCAGTAAGAGCTTTAAATTGCTTAAAAGCGGCTGAAGTTGATACTTTAGGAGACCTTGTTTCTTACAATAAAAACGACTTGATGAAGTTTAGAAACTTCGGAAAGAAATCTTTGACAGAGCTTGAAGAACTGGTAAGTAACAAAGGACTTAACTTTGGTATGGACCTTTCAAAATACAAATTAGATAAGGACTAATATATAAGTAGTTTTCCATAAAAGCCGGCAAAAGATCGCGCTTTGGGAAAATGAATTAAGAACAAAACAATGAGACACGGAAAGAAAACAAACCATTTAGGTAGAAAGACCGCTCACAGGAAGTCTATGCTAGCCAATATGGCCTGCTCTCTTATAGAGCACAAGAGAATCAATACCACCGTAGCTAAAGCAAAAGCTTTAAAAGTTTTTGTAGAGCCTTTGGTAACTAAGTCTAAAGAAGATACTACTCACAATCGTAGATTGGTATTCAGTAAACTTCGTCAAAAAGAAGCTGTAGCCGAATTGTTTCGTGAGGTAGCTCCTAAAGTTGGTGACCGCCCGGGTGGATACACAAGGGTAATTAAATTAGGTAACCGTCTTGGAGATAATGCCGATATGGCCCTTATCGAGTTAGTTGATTACAACGAAACTTATAAACTTGGTAAAACAGAGAAGAAGAAATCTACACGTAGAGCGGGTAGAAAGAAATCTACTGAAGCTACTCCAAATGCTCCAAAGGCAGAAGGAAAAACAGAAGAGAAATCTTCAGAAAATAAAGAAGACAAAAAAGAGGAATAGAAATGAATCTTTTAAAGTTCTAATTTTTAAAAAGGATAAACTCTCAGGGTTTATCCTTTTTTTATATATTAAAGTGAAATAGTCATTTCCGCGAAGGCGGAAATCTAAAGAGTAAAAAAAAATTTCCGTAGCTGCGGAAACCCCAGCAACACAACAAATAAAGCAAAATGAAATATCAAACCCGAAAAAAAGCGATTATCCTACTGGAAGACGGTACTATCTTTCACGGTAAGGCTGTTGGAGACAAAGATGGTAAGGCCGTTGGTGAAGTTTGTTTTAACACCGGTATGACAGGTTACCAGGAAATCTTTACAGATCCTTCTTATTATGGCCAGCTTATGGTTACCACCAATGCCCACATTGGGAATTATGGAACTTTAGCCGAAGAAAGTGAATCTGATAAAGCTAAGATTTCCGGACTTATCTGTAAGAACTTCAGTTACACCCATTCCCGCCCGGCCGCCGATTCTTCCCTGCAGGAGTTTTTAGACGACAGTAATCTTTTCGCAATTTCAGATGTAGATACTCGGGCCCTGGTAACTTATATTCGGGAAAATGGCGCAATGAATGCTATTATTTCTACCGATGTAGATAATATTGAAGGTCTTAAAAAAGAGCTTGCCGAGGTACCAGATATGAATGGTTTGGAACTAGCTTCTAAGGTTTCTACCAAAGAACCGTATTACTTCGGAAATGAAAATGCGACTTACAAAATAGCCGCCTTAGATGTAGGTATTAAAAAGAATATTCTTCGCAATTTTGATCAACGGGATGTGTATGTAAAAGTTTTTCCATACAACGCTACCTACGAAGAAATGAGTGAATGGAATCCTGATGGTTATTTTCTTTCTAATGGTCCCGGAGATCCTGCGCCTTTAAATAGCGCTATCAACCTTACAAAGACCATTATAGAAAAAGATCATCCGCTGTTTGGAATTTGTTTGGGTCACCAAATTATTGCAATTGCCAATGGTATAAAAACCTATAAGATGCATCACGGTCACCGCGGAATAAACCATCCTGTGAAAAATCTTAAAACCGGAAAAGGAGAAATCACTTCTCAAAACCACGGTTTCTCGGTAGATAAAGCAGAAACTGCAGCAAATAAAGAAGTTGAAATCACTCATATTTGCTTAAACGACGATACTGTTGGTGGAATCGCGATGAAAAATAAAAACTGTTTTTCGGTACAATATCATCCGGAAGCAAGTCCTGGGCCGCACGATGCCAGCTATTTATTTGATGAATTTATGGATCGAATAAAGAGAGAGAAAGCTTAAATATATTTTATAAAATTTGAAGAAAAAGCCCAAAATTTAAAGATTTTGGGCTATTCTTTTCTGAAAAGTGAATTTATTCTAAATTGCGACCTTAAAATCATCAAAAATTCATCAATGAAAAAATTATTACTACTCAGCTTTTGTCTTTTCTCATTTCTATTCATTAATGCACAAGACCAGGCTTCGGTTGAAGACGGACTTTTGTCAATAAACATCTTAACACCTGGTTTAGAATACGAATACGGCCTTACAAATTCTACTACGATTGATTTAAGAGCGGGCTCAGGTATTGCTTTTCGTACCGGTTCATCGGGAGATTTTTTTGGTGTTTTCCCGGTCTTTTCTGCTCAATATCGTTATTATTATAATTTTAAAAATAGAATAGAAAAGAATAAAACAGTAAAAAATAATAGCGCCAATTATATAGCACTAAGTGGTAACCTCCAATCGGGAAAACCAATTATTGGGAATATTGAATATGCTGCAGATTATTTTGGAGTTTTAGGACCGGTTTGGGGTTTGCAGCGTTTCTATGGCAGCGGTTTTAAATTAGACCTAAATTTAGGAGCTGGATATGGTTTTGATGAATTGGGTGATTCATATTTTTCACCAATCATAGGAATTAGACTTGGATGGCTTCTTTCAAACTAATTTTCAGCAGAAGATGCATTTATGCAGTCAGCTTCAACTTCTACCATAGGTTTGGGATTTAGATTTTATTACAATCCTTTTGCTTCAGAAAATGACTAAAATTATGTTTTTAAATAATTTCAGCATTTAAAATATTCTGAATTTTATAAAAATGCTATTCTATTTCGGTTTTCGGTAAATTCATAAAAAATCTTACTATTTCCTGAGATTCTTTTAAACACTTTCTTTTAGAAAACCATTTCGTGTTTCCATAATGTTATAAATGCTTTAAAACTACCTGTTTCCCTCGATTTTTTAGGCTTCAATTTGTATCTTGCATTCAAATCAATTAACTAATTAAAAAAGATTATGAGTGTAATAATAAATATTCACGCCCGTCAGATTTTTGACTCAAGAGGAAATCCAACCGTAGAAGTAGATGTTTTAACCGAGAATGGAATTTTAGGAAGAGCAGCAGTGCCTTCTGGAGCTTCTACCGGGGAGCACGAAGCTGTAGAACTTCGTGATGGTGGCGATGATTATATGGGCAAAGGGGTAACCAAAGCCGTAGAAAATGTAAATGATGTAATTGCTGAAGAATTATTGGGTTATTCTGTTTTTGAACAAAACCTAATTGATAAGGCGATGATTGAAATAGATGGAACGCCAAATAAAGCGAAACTTGGTGCGAATGCAATTTTAGGTGTTTCGCTTGCTGTGGCCAAAGCTGCGGCTAACGAACTTGGTTTACCGTTGTACCGTTACATTGGCGGTGTTAGTGCCAATACGCTTCCGGTACCAATGATGAATATTATTAATGGTGGTTCACATAGTGATGCGCCAATCGCTTTTCAGGAATTTATGATTATGCCTGTAAAAGCCGAAAGCTTTTCTCACGCTCTAAAAATGGGAACTGAGATCTTCCACCATCTTAAAAAAGTGCTACACGATCGTGGTTTAAGTACTGCTGTTGGTGATGAAGGTGGATTTGCTCCAACTTTAGACGGGACAGAAGATGCTTTAGATACTATTCTTAAGGCAATAGAAAATGCGGGTTACAAAGGTGGCGACGAAGTGATGATCGCTCTGGATTGTGCCGCAGCCGAATTCTATGAAAATGGAAAATACGATTATAAGAAATTTGAAGGTGAAGGCGGAAAAATAAGATCTAGCGAAGAACAGGCAGAATACCTTGCCGAACTTTCTTCTAAATATCCTATTATTTCTATTGAAGATGGAATGGATGAAAACGACTGGGATGGTTGGAAAGCCTTAACCGATAAGATTGGAGATAAAGTTCAGTTGGTTGGTGATGATCTTTTTGTAACTAACGTAGAAAGACTTTCTAGAGGAATTGAAGAAGGAATTGCAAATTCAATCCTTATTAAAGTAAACCAAATTGGTACCTTAACTGAAACTATTGCAGCAGTAAATATGGCGCACAACGCCGGCTTTACTTCAGTAATGTCACACCGTTCTGGAGAGACGGAAGATAATACTATTGCCGATCTTGCTGTAGCTTTAAATACCGGCCAAATTAAGACCGGTTCAGCTTCAAGAAGTGACCGTATGGCAAAATACAACCAGTTAATTAGAATTGAAGAAGAATTGGGTGAAGTAGCCTATTTCCCGAAGCGTAAAGCTTTTAAAATCTAATTACAGGATTCTAATAAAAATCAAATCCCTTTTGAAGAAATTTCAAAAGGGATTTTTTTTTGAGATAATTCAGCAAAAAACCTTTCAAAATCCCGTGTTTCAGTGAAAATCTTATCGCTGCTTAACGCAAAATTAACAGTAGATTTCTTAAATTAGCAACTCTCGAAAAAATAGTTGAATCAAGTATATAAAATTAAGATATGTCAAAAGTTGCGACGATTGAAATAGATGGGAAAAAATACGAATTTCCCGTTGTAGAAGGAACTGAAAACGAACTGGGAATAGATATTAAGAAACTGCGAACTGAAGCAGGTGTTATTACCCTGGATCGTGGTTATAAAAATACAGGAAGTTGTGAGAGTGCCATTACTTTTCTTAACGGCGAAGAAGGTATTTTAAGATACCGCGGCTACTCTATAGAAGCCCTGGCAGAAAAAGCAGATTTTCTTGAAGTAGCTTACCTTCTTATTTTTGGGGAATTACCAACAAAAACCCAATTAGATAAGTTTTATGCTGATATTAAAGAGGAGTCTACGGTAGATGAAGAGATGAAGAAGATCCTTGATGGTTTTCCAAAATCGGCTCACCCAATGGGCGTTCTTTCATCTTTAACCAGTGCTCTTATTGCATTTAACCCTTCTTCAGTAAATGTAGATTCTGAAGAAGATATGTATAAGGCTATAGTAAAAATTCTTGGTAAATTCCCGGTTCTTGCGGCCTGGACACTTAGAAAGAAAAATAGTCTTCCGCTAAATTACGGTGACGACTCTCTTGGGTATGTGGAGAACCTTCATAAAATGATGTTCGAAAAACCTGGAAAGAGTTACAAAGTAGACAAAGAGGTTATTGATGCTTTAGATAAATTATTGATTCTGCACGCAGATCATGAACAAAACTGTTCTACCTCTACGGTAAGAATGGTAGGTTCTTCTCACGCAGGGCTTTTTGCTTCAATTTCAGCAGGAATTTCTGCCCTTTGGGGGCCACTTCACGGTGGTGCAAACCAGGCGGTGATAGAAATGCTGGAAAGAATTAAAGAAGATGGTGGCGATACCAAGAAATTTATGGCAAAAGCTAAAGACAAGGAAGATCCTTTCCGTCTAATGGGCTTTGGTCACCGTGTTTATAAAAACTTTGATCCTCGAGCTAAGATTATCAAGAAATCTGCCGATGAAGTTCTTGCCCAACTGGGTGTAGACGATCCTGTTTTAGATATCGCCAAAGGTCTTGAAAAAGAAGCTTTAGAAGATCAATATTTTGTAGATAGAAAATTATATCCAAACGTAGATTTCTATTCAGGAATTATTTACCGTGCATTGGGAATTCCGGTAGAAATGTTTACTGTAATGTTTGCACTTGGTAGACTTCCGGGATGGATTGCGCAGTGGAGAGAAATGAGGTTAATGAAAGAACCAATTGGCCGTCCACGCCAAATTTACACCGGTGCAAACCTGCGTGAATTTAAAGAGGTTGAGAAAAGATAAGAATATCTTACATATATTAATAAATTCGGAAAAAGCTTCATCATCGTATGAAGCTTTTTCTATATTTGGTGAAAATTTGACTTGTGAAATTAAATGTGAATAATGAAACTTCCCGTCTTAAGGCGGTGGTTTTAGGTACAGCAGAAAGCAATGGGCCAGTACCTTCTTTAGAAGAAGCATACGATCCAAAATCAGCCGAATTCATCAGGATGGGTTCCTACCCCGAAGAGGAGGATATGATAGAGGAAATGGAAGCCGTTGCCAAAATACTGGAGAAGTACAAAGTGCAGGTTTTTAGACCAAAAGTCATAAAAGATTATAACCAGATTTTTACCCGGGATATCGCTTTTGTAATAGAAGATAAATTTATAAAATCTAATATTTTACCTGATAGAGAACAGGAAATTGAAGCTATTAGCCACGTGATTCAGCAAATAGATCCTTCAAAAATACTCCAGTTGCCCGAAGAAGCGCATATAGAAGGTGGCGATGTTATGCCTTTAGGTGATTACATTTTGGTAGGAACTTACCGTGGTGCAGATTATAAAGATTATATCACGGCGCGAACCAATGTGCAGGCGGTAGAAGCTTTGCAGGAGTTATTTCCGCATAAAAAAGTGGTTTCTTTCAACTTAAGGAAGTCAAATACAGAACCTCGTGATAATGCTTTGCATTTAGATTGCTGTTTTCAGCCTGTAGGTAAAGGCAAGGCTATAATTCATAGAAATGGTTTTCTCGAGGAAGATGAATATAACTGGTTAGTAAATCTCTTCGGAAAGGAGAATGTTTTTGAAATTTCCCGCGATGAAATGTATTATATGAATTCTAATATATTTTCTATTGATGAAGATGTCGTGATTTCAGAAAAGAATTTTACAAGATTAAATGCCTGGTTAAGAGAGCAGGGCATTACTGTAGAAGAAGTGCCTTATGCTGAAATTTCTAAGCAGGAAGGGCTTTTGCGTTGTTCAACTTTACCGTTAATTAGAGAATAGAATTATGAGACAAATTACAGATACAATTTTAATGGTGCGCCCGGTGGCGTTTAGAATGAACGAGCAAACCGCGGTAAACAACTATTTTCAAAAAGATCTTACTGCCGATAATGTAAATGAACGTGCCCAGGCAGAATTTGATGAATTTGCTTCAAAACTTAAAAAAGTTGGAGTAAATGTAATTGTGGTAGACGATAAGCAGGAAGATGATACACCAGATTCTATTTTTCCTAATAACTGGGTTTCTTTTCACGAAAATGGACACATCGCTCTATACCCTATGTTTGCTGAAAACCGGAGGAAAGAGCGCCGAATGGAGTATTTTGCGAAATTGGAAGAAAACGGTTTTAAGATTACCCAACTAGTAGATTACACTTCGGCTGAAGAACACGATTTGTTCCTTGAAGGTACCGGTAGCCTTTTGTTAGATAGACAAAACCAAAAAGCTTATTGTGCTCTATCACCCCGGGCCGATGAAGATCTTCTAATTGAATTTTGCGAAGATTTTGAATTTACACCCGTGATATTCAACGCCAATCAAAGTGTTGGAGGTAAAAGAAAGGCTATTTATCACACTAATGTAATGATGTGCCTGGCAGAAAACTTTGCGGTAATTTGCCTGGATACCATAGACGATGCTAAAGAGCGTAAAAATGTACTGAAACATTTAAAAAATGACGGCAAGGAAGTAATTACAATTACTGAAGCTCAAATGCACGAATTTGCAGGAAATATGTTACAGGTTCAGGGTACATTTGATAAAAAATACCTGGTAATGAGTGCTCGTGCTCATAAAAGTCTTAATCCAGATCAAATTAGCAAGATTGAAAAGCATTGCGAAATTTTAAGCAGTGATCTTGATGTGATTGAAACCTGCGGTGGCGGCAGCGCTCGTTGTATGATGGCTGAAGTTTTTTTACCGAAAGCTTAGTTTTTAATCGTCATCCTGAACTTGTTTCAGAGCCTGCTCCGAAATTTATTCGGAGATCTAAGATGTTGAAAATACAAAAATGTTAGAAGCTGAACCAAGTTCAGCTTGACGAAGCTAAGAACCTAATGCTTCTTAAATAACTCCCTTAAAAACAAGACCATTATCCCGGCGGTAAAAAAAGCAAAGGGCAGGGAACTTATGATTAAAAACTTCTGCATGGCGGTGAGTACATCGCTATTAGGTTTTATATTTCCCAGCAGAATAATTGCTTCTGAAAAAAGAAGGATCAAAACCGCCCAGATTAACCGGAATTTTTTCCTCGGGTGTTCTTTTCCTTTATCGCTAAACATACTCAATACATAAATAGCCGAATCTACAGAGGTTACCAAAAAACTAACCAGTAAAATTATCGTCACGATATTCGTAAAATCTGATAACGGAAAGGCTTCGAAAAAACGAAATAAAGAAGTAAATACATTATCAAATTCACCGCTGTAAGAATCCATATTTTCAATAAGATCAAAAGAAACAGAACCAAAGACGCTAAACCAGAAAAAACTTCCCAGAGAAGGAATTAGCAAAACTCCCAAAATCATTTCTCTGATACTTCTACCTTTTGAAATTCTGGCAATAAAAATCCCGGTGAAAGGTGCCCAGGCTAGCCAAAACGCCCAATAATAATAAGTCCAGTCGGTTAGAAAATCTTTTCCTGGATTATATTTTCCCAGTGCTAAACTTAGGGGAACAAAATCTATAATGTAGCTGTAAAATGATTCAAAAAACTGACTGAAAACATTTAATATATCAACCTGGAAAAACACGAAAAACATTAAAATAACGGTTACATAAATATTCCAGTTTGAAATTCGTTTTATCCCTTTTTTAATTCCGGCGAAAGCCGAAATAAAGGCCAGGAGACAAACTATAAAAACCAGCAGAATTGTAATCGATAAGGTTCCGGCGGGTGTTGAAGTAAGATGACTAATGCCACCTTCAATTTGAGTGGTTCCTAAACCAATTGCAGCTACCAGGCCAAAAACCGTAGTTAGAATAGTGAGTAGGTTTATACCTTGCGGCAAATAATTTATCGTTTTAAGCTGGGGTAAGCTGCTGCCTAAAAGAATATCAGATTTTCTTACAAAAAGAGCGTAGGCGATGAGTAATGCGAAAATTCCATAAAACGCCCAGGCAGTAAAACCCCATTGATAGAATGTATATTCTAAAGCGATTACTTGAGAAGAAGAACTCGTTTCTATAGGCGAATTTAAAAACATAAACACCGGTTCCTGTACTGCTCTTAGTAAAATACCGGCGCCCATTCCTGCACTATATAACATGGCAATCCAGGATAGTCGGTCAAATTCCGGCGGGGAATTTCCTAATCTTATTTTTCCAAACCTTGAAAAAGCGATAAAAATGAGGAAGAATACGCACAACAATCCCAGCCATAGATAAAATCTACCGAAATACTCCCGCACCCAAAGCGAACCGGTTTCTATTAATTCATAGAAAAATTCAGTAAAGAAAAAGATAAAAAGCGCAAGAAAAAACAGAATCCCAGAAGCGATATAAAGTAGTGGATTTCTTAGAAAAGCTTGAAAAAGTTGCTTCAAAATTTATTGCTTTTCAGGTTATAATTAATTCTTCAACAGGCAGTTTTTCAAATTTAAACATTTCAGAAAGAATCAGGCTATTTGTTTTTTGGGTTCGCCTTTGGCAATTTTATTCAGCATTCCTTCAAAAATAAAATAGTGAAAGGGATACATAGCATACCAATATAATCGGCCCCAAATACCTTTAGGTCTAAATGTGGCGGTTTGATGAAGTACGTTTTCTTTGTCAATACAAAACTCTAACCAGGCCTCGCCGGGAACTTTCATTTCGGCAAAAAGTAAGAGTCTTTTTTCCTCTTTATCGGCTAAAAGTACACGCCAAAAATCTAAAGAATCGCCTGAGGCAATTTTATTAGGGTGTGTTCTTCCGCGGCGTAAACCAACTCCGCCAAAAAGCTTATCTATATAACCACGAAATTTCCATAACCAGTTTCCGTAATACCAACCATTTAGTCCGCCAATAGCCCAAATGCGTTCCAGCACTTCTTCGGGATTTTCCACTTTGGCGGCTTGTTTATCCTGGAGACATCCATATTTTGGTACCTGTATGTATTTATTTAATTCTTTACGAAAACGGCCGCTGCTTAACGAGTCTTTCCAACTGGAAATAACCTGGTTTTGTTCAATTTTATAGAAGGCCAGTTCAATAGCTTCGGTATAAGAAATGGGTTCAATATTGAGTATTTCCTGTAAACGAGTGTCGTTGGTAATTACTTCAACCCGCATACTATCTACCAGGTTTTGTGCAAGTTTGTAAGAGGTTGAGGTTACAAAATAAAGCCAGTAGGACGATAGTTTTGGAGATATTACCGGAACACTTAAAATCCATAATTTAAGTTTTCTCACTTCGGCATATTTCAACATCATTTCCTTGTAAGTGAGCACATCTGGACCACCAGCATCAAAAGATTTATTATAGCATTCTTCTTTTCCAATAACGCCGGTTAGAAATTTAATAATATCCCGAATAGAAATTGGCTGGCATTTAGTATCTACCCAGCTTGGGGTGATCATTACCGGTAATTTTTCACATAAATCTCTTATAATTTCAAACGAAGAGCTACCTGAACCTACAATAATTGCTGCCCGTAAAACGGTAAGATTAAAATCTCCTTTATAAAGAATTTCTTCTACTTTTTTTCTTGATTTTAAATGTTTGGATAGTTCTTCTTCGTTTATAATTCCGCTTAAATAAATTACCTGCTTCACCGAGGTGCCAGCCATAATTTTATTAAAATTTTCTGCGGCCTGGGATTCCTGGGTGTCAAAATTATCTGTAGAACCACTCATAGAATGAATAAGATAATAAGCTACATCAATATTTTTTATTTTTTCAGGAGCTTCTTCATCTTTTAAAAAATCCAGTTCTACGATCTCTACTTTTTCCAGTAATTCTTCGTTAGAGGTAAAGCGGTTTTTATTTCTAACCGCACAAATTACTTCGTGCCCTTTTTCAAGAAGTTCGGGGAGCATACGCATCCCAATATAACCGTTCGCACCCGTTAGAAGAATTCTCATAGAAAGATTTTAAGCTTAAAGTACCAATTAAATTAGTACTTTTCATTTTGATTAGTAAAACTTTATAAAATGAATAACGTCCTGAAAATAGTGCTTTTAGTAATTGGTGTTGGAATGATTGCTTATGGGTTATACCGGTTAATTACACCAGAATTCGCTCTTGATGCCGGACCTCTTCAAATTGAAGCTCACGGCGATAATACGCAATCTTACGCTATGATAGGTTTTGGTGTTTTGGCTCTTATAGGTGGCCTCGCTTTTGGGAAACGCTAAACAAACCTAAAGATCACCTATTTGGGTAAGTGCGTTATCGGCTTTATAATCCAAAATCTTTTTAAAATATTTATGTATTGCAGGTGTATCGGCCTTTACCTTAATTTTAGAATGATCCCTATAAATAGAATATTCTTCAGCTTTGCCCTTATAAAGATGAAGTTTATAATAAGGAATAACCAGCGCGTAGGTTTCCAGTAAAGACCTAAACATCACGATAATTCCGTTGGGCCGCATTTCAACATTACAGGTATTGGTATTATTATCCAGCACCAGGAGATTGTGAATATCAATACTGGTATCGGTAATATGCAGTTTTGGCGATCCTGTGCCGTTTAATTTCATTCGCGCAAGCAGCGTAAAAGGCTTGCCAACTTCCTTATCAATTTTCTCTTTGGTTTTACTGCGGTTATAAGAGATATTTAATAACATAGCTTTTTGTTTAAAGATAAGTAAATTACTTCGGGACATGCTCATGAAGTATTAAGAAAAAATAATTTACAATTTCGAGACAGGTCTCGGTGCATTTAATCTCGATTATCGAGTAAATTATAGGCAAAAGCCTATTTTCTGTTATCTTTGCAGGGCTTAAAACAACAAATAAAAGTAAAAAATGAAACTCCAAAGTACCCTTGCTACCCACGTAAAAGATGCTGTTAAAAAGCTCTATGATGTTGAAATTGATAATTTAGAATTTCAGCCTACGCGTAAGGATTTTGAAGGAGATATCACTTTGGTGACTTTCCCAATGCTGAAAACGCTCAAAACCAATCCTGTGAAATTGGGTGAGGAAATTGGAAATTATTTAACTGAAAATGTTGCTGAAGTTTCCGGATTTAATGTGGTTAAAGGCTTTTTGAACATTGTTTTAAGCGATGCCTATTTTCTCGATTTTTTCAGTGAAATGAAAGATAGAAAAGATTTTGGGATACTTCCCGCTGCTGAAGATGCTAAAGGAATTATGGTTGAATATTCTTCGCCAAATACCAATAAACCATTGCATTTAGGGCATATTAGAAATATTCTTTTAGGATTTTCTGTTGCCGAAATTTTAAGTGCTGCCGGAAATAAAGCTTATAAAACCCAGATCATCAACGATCGTGGGATTCATATTTGTAAATCTATGTTGGCCTGGGAACGTTTCGGAAATGGAGAAACTCCACAATCTGCTGGCATAAAAGGAGATAAACTGGTAGGGAATTACTATGTAAAGTTTGACCAGGAATACAAAAAGGAAATTTCCGAATTAATGGAGACCAAAGGAATTTCTGAAGAAGCCGCAAAAGCTGAAGCTCCAATTTTAGTGGAAGCCAAGCAAATGTTGCTAAAATGGGAAGCCGGCGATCCTGAAGTGGTTGCGCTTTGGGAGAAAATGAATCAATGGGTGTATGATGGTTTTGAGAAAACCTACGATGCTTTAGGTGTAGATTTCGATAAAAATTATTACGAAAGTGATACTTATCTTTTAGGTAAAGATGTAGTGAACCAGGGACTCGAAAAAGGTGTTTTCTATAAAAAAGAAGACGGTAGTGTTTGGATAGATCTCACCGATGAAGGCCTGGATGAAAAAATCGTTTTACGAAGCGATGGTACCGCTGTTTATATGACGCAGGATATTGGTACTGCTATTCAGCGGGTAAAGGATTTTGATATTAGCGGGATGGTTTATACCGTAGGTAACGAACAGGATTACCACTTTAAAGTGCTATTTTTAATTCTGAAGAAACTCGGTTTCGACTGGGCAGATTACCTGTATCATTTAAGCTACGGAATGGTGGATTTGCCTAGCGGAAAAATGAAAAGTAGGGAAGGAACCGTTGTTGATGCCGATGATCTTATTGCTGAAATGACCGAAACTGCCAGAAATATTTCTGAAGAACTAGGGAAATTAGACGGTTATACCGAAGTTGAAAAAGAAGAGCTCTACAGAATGATTGGGTTGGGAGCTTTGAAATATTATATTTTAAAAGTAGATCCTAAAAAACGAATTTTATTTAATCCTGAAGAATCTGTAGATTTCCAGGGGAATACCGGTCCGTTTATTCAATATACTTACGCGAGAATTCAATCTATAATCAG
>NZ_CAXAVR010000074.1:0-13315 GCF_963972535.1 uncultured Salegentibacter sp. | reverse complement strand
AGCATCTCCCTTTTAAGGAGAGGGTCCTGGGTTCGAGCCCCAGCCAGATCACATTTTAAAGTTCAGATTTTGTTGGGCGAGAAGTTTATTCCGATTGAAACGATATCGAAATATCGGAAAGCCCCAGCCAGATCACATTTTTAAGTTCAGAATTCTTTGAATTCAATTTCTTGCAACAGCCCTAGGAAATGTACTATTTCCAGACTTGTTTTAAGCCCGGGTGCTGGAACTGGTAGACAGGCATGGTTGAGGGCCATGTGTCCATTAGGGCGTGCGGGTTCGACTCCCGCTCCGGGCACTTTCTAAATTACTATCCTACTATTTTCTTTATCAATCCAAAAAACTTATAAGGCGGATACTTTAATGGTATATCCAGTTTTGTAGTTGAATTTACCACGTCTCTTTCGTGCGTAAAAGCCAGGAAACTTTCTTTACCGTGATATTTCCCCATTCCGCTGTTTCCCACACCGCCAAAAGGCAATTTATGGTTCGCTACGTGTAAAAGCGTATCGTTTATACAGGCTCCCCCAGAACTTGTTTCTCGTAAAACTTGATCTGCGCCATTATCTTTTCCAAAATAATAAAGCGCCAGCGGTTTTTCATTCTTGTTTATATAAGATAAGGCTTGCTCTATTTCTTCAAATTCCATTACCGGTAAAATAGGTCCAAAGATCTCTTCCTGCATAATCTCATCTTCAGGTTTTACATTATTTAAAATCGTAGGAGCAATATATTTTTTTTCTAAATTTACTTTTCCGCCGTAATATATATCGCCATCTAAATATTTCATTAACCTATTCATCGCGTTTGGGTTTACAATTCGGCCATAATGATTAGAATGTGCGATATTATCTCCCAGCATTTCTTCAAAAGAATTCGTAATTTCAGCTAAAAGATCTTTTTTAACCTCTTTATGAACCAGCAAATAATCTGGTGCGATACAGGTTTGTCCTGCATTTATAATTTTACCCCAGGCAATTCTTTTTCCGGCAATTTTCAGGTTTGCTGTTTTATCTACTATACACGGGCTTTTACCTCCCAGTTCTAAAACCACTCGGCTTAAATGCTCGGCAGCGGCTTTCATAACGATCTTTCCAACACCTGGACTACCGGTGAAAAACATAACATCAAATGGAAATTTAAACAGCTCCTGGTTAGCTTCCTTCCCTCCCTGCACCACCGAAATATATTCTGAAGGAAAAAATTCTGAAATCATTTCTTCTATAACCGTGGCAACATTTGGTGTGTCTGGCGAAGGTTTTAGCACCGCACAGCATCCGGCAGAAATGGCACCAATTAATGGATTTATAGTTAGCTGAAACGGGTAATTCCACGGCGCGATTATTAAACCAATGCCCAGCGGTTCAAAATAGATTCTTGAGCGGGAAGGTTTAATTTGTAAAGGTGTCCCCACTTTCTTAGGCTGTGACCATTTCTTGAGGTTTTTAATATGATAATTCAACTCTTCTATAAGCAAACTGGTTTCGGTAAGAAAAGCTTCTTCCTTAGATTTATGAAGGTCTGCCCATAAAGCTTTATTCACTTTATCTTCATAATGAAGAATGGCTTTCTTTAATTTCTTTAACTGCTTAAGCCTGAAATCTATACTTTTAGTTTCCTGAGAAGCGAAAAACGTTCTTTGCTTGTTATAAATTTCAGAAATTGTACTTGCTGAAGTTTCCATCATAATTTTATTTTTTTCGACCTTTAAAATCATCCATCGTTTTATGAACTCCAATTAACCTTCCTACAAACCAATCGTAAAACCAGATTGGAAAAAGTCCTTGCGAAAATCTTACAAAACGCATACTCCAAGGCATACTTAGATAGATCCTGTTCTCTTGTATTGCTTTAATTACTTTTTTAGCCACTTTAGTTTGATCCAGAATAGGAATATTAGATTTCACCCCGTCAAACATTCCTGTATTTATATAGTAAGGAGTAACCGTGGTAACGCCAACGCCGGTTTTAAGCTGTTTCATTTCCAGTCGTAAACTATCAGACCAACCGGTGGCCGCCCATTTGCTACCCGCATAAACCGCCATTTTTGGATTAGAGACCAAACCGGCAGAAGAGGTTATATTACAAATATGACCTTGTTGCCTTTTCATCATTCCGGGGAGAAAAGTTAAGGCAAGCTGCATTGGGGCAATCGCATTCACCTTCATTGTCTTTTCTATTTTATCAGAAGAATTCTCATGAAAATAACCTCCATAAACAATCCCGGCGTTATTTATTAAAATATCTATGTTGCCAATTTCATCTTCAACCTGCCTTGCCATTTCCTTTACCCAAATTGTATTAGTGATATCTATGGTATAGCCATAGACCTGGCCTAATTCTTTAAATTCATCAAGTGTACCCTGCAAATTGAGCTTATCAACATCCCAAATTACCAGTTTACCCCCGTGTTTTAATACTTCCCTGCCCATTATTTTTCCTATACCAGATGCGCCACCCGTTATAAGGACAAGTTTTGAAGAAATCTTCGTCATAAATTTTAGTGTTTAACTTTTTAACTAAACCATTAAACATTTTAACACTTCCGTAAAGTGTTTAATGTTCAATTTTAGTTAGATTTGACTATCTTAAACACAATATGGAACTAATTAAGCAAAATTTCAGTATAAAAGACCTTGAAAATTTAAGCGGTATCAAGGCTCACACCATAAGAATTTGGGAAAAAAGGTATAATATTTTAAATCCCGACCGTACCTCTACAAATATAAGGACCTACGATAGTTCTAACCTGCAAAAGATCTTAAACGTAGCCTTTTTGAACGAACACGGTTATAAGATTTCCAGGATTTCCAAACTAAGTGATGAAGAAATTGCTAAAATGGTAAGAAGTATTTCTGCCAGTACCAGTAAAGAAAACCGCGCTCAAAATTCATTTAAACTTTCTATGATGAATTTTGATGAAGAGCTTTTTAATAATACCTATGAGACGCTGCAGAAAGATAAAAGCTTCAGGCAAATCTTTCACCAGGTTTTCCTTCCCTTACTGGAACAAATTGGTATGCTATGGCAAACCGACACCATTAAGCCAATTCACGAGCATTACATTGTAGATCTCATTAAACAAAAACTATATTTTAATCTCGCTGAAATAAAGAAGGAGATAAAACCAACTACCGATAAGCTATATGTACTTTTTCTTCCCGAAAATGAAATTCATGATATTGGAATTATATACCTGTATTATGAACTTCTTTATCACGGGAACCAGGCAATTTATTTAGGCCCCAGTTTACCACTAACAGATCTTGGCTATTTATTAGAACGCCACAATAACCTGAGCTTTGTAAGTTATTTTACCACCGCTCCCGGGGATGTTGAAGACTTTATAAACCAGTTTAACGAAGAAGTTTGCGAAAAGAAAACTTACGAGCTATTGCTTTTTGGACATAAAATAAGGGAAATTCAGCATAAAGAGCTTCCAGCCTTTGTGAAGACTTACACCAACCTAAACCAATTTATAGATAACCTTTAAATATGAAGAAAAAAGTTGCTATAATTGGTTCCGGTTTTGCATCTCTTGCTGCCGCCTGCTACCTCGCAAGAGATGGTTATAAGGTTGAAATATTTGAAAAAAATGCAAATATAGGCGGACGCGCACGCCAGCTTAAAAAAGACGGATTCTGTTTTGATATTGGTCCCACCTGGTATTGGATGCCCGATGTTTTTGAACGCTTTTTTTCCGATTTCGGTAAAAAACCTTCAGATTATTATGAATTGGAAAAATTGAGTCCCGCTTATAAAGTTTTCTTCGGAAAAAATGATAGCATTACCATAGAGGACAGTCTAGAGAAAATTTGCGCGGCTTTTGAAGCCGAAGAACCCGGAAGTTCAATAAAGCTAAAACAGTTTATTGAGGAAGCTAAAAACAATTATGATATAGCCATTAAAGATTTGGTATATCGCCCCGGCGTTTCTCCTTTAGAACTAATTACGCCAACCACAGCCGGCAAAATAGGCCAGTTTTTTAGCACAATTTCTAAAGAAGTCAGGAAAGAATTTACCAATCAGAAACTTATTCAAATTCTTGAATTTCCGGTACTATTTCTTGGAGCTAAAGCCAGCCACACCCCGGCTTTTTATAGTTTTATGAATTACGCCGATTTTGGCCTGGGAACCTGGCACCCCAAAGGCGGAATGTATAAGGTGATTGAAGCCATGGAAAACCTGGCGAATTACCTGGGCGTTAAAATAAATACCAATGCCCCGGTTTCTGAAATTTTTGTTGAAAACAATACCGCAACAGGAATGCAGGTAAATGGTAAAAAAATAAGTGCCGATTATATTCTTAGCGGTGCCGATTATCATCATACCGAAACTTTACTGCCAGAATACAAAAGACAATACAAGGAGTCTTACTGGCAAAAAAAGACCTTTGCTCCTTCAGCTTTATTATTTTTTGCCGGTTTTAATAAGAAATTAGAGAATGTAACGCATCATACCTTATTTTTTGATACCGACTTCGAGAAACACGCAAAAGCAATTTACGACGATGCCGAGTGGCCAGAAAATCCACTTTTTTATGCGAGTTTCCCTTCAGTAACAGATGATGCCGCCGCACCGGAGGGAAAAGAAGCCGGTATATTTTTAATTCCGCTGGCACCCGATGTGGAAGATACTCCAGAAATTAGGGAGAAATATTTTCAGAAAATTATAACCCGTTTTGAAAGTTTAACCAATCAAAATGTAACCGACCATCTTCTTTTTAAAGAATCGTTTTGCGTCAAGGATTTTAAAGAAGATTATAACTCTTATAAGGGTAATGCTTATGGTCTGGCAAATACCCTCTTGCAAACTGCATTTTTAAGACCTAAATTAAAGAGCAAAAAAGTGCACAAATTATTTTTTACCGGGCAGTTAAGTGTTCCCGGTCCCGGGGTGCCTCCTTCCCTTATTTCAGGAAAGCTCGCTGCGGGATTAATTCAAAAAGAAAATTAAATTATGAAAGCCATTTTTGACAATGTTTCACGGGCTTGTAGTAAAACTGTTACTCACCAATACAGCACCTCGTTCTCTACCGCAACAAGGATGCTCGCGCCCTCTATTCGTCAGGATATTTATAATATCTACGGCTTTGTGCGCTTTGCCGATGAAATTGTAGACACTTTTCACGACTATGATAAGGAAAAACTATTTAACGATTTTGAAGTAGATCTTTATAAAGCCATTGAAGATAAAATTAGCTTAAATCCCATTCTAAATTCTTTTCAGGAAACCGTACATAAGTATCAAATAGACGAATCGCTTTATCGCGCTTTTATGAAGAGTATGCGCTTAGATTTGCATAAATCTGACTATCTTAGTATTGCCGAATATAAAGAATATATCTACGGAAGTGCAGACGTAGTAGGCCTTATGTGTTTAAAGGTTTTTGTAAAGGGGGATCATAAAAAATTTGAATCGCTGAAGCAATCGGCAATGAGTTTAGGCTCTGCTTTTCAGAAGGTGAATTTTTTAAGAGACCTAAAAGCCGATTTTGAAGATCTTAGCCGTAGTTATTTTCCCGGCACCAATCTTGAACAATTAGATGAAGCCAGCAAACAAAAGATTATAGCAGAAATAGAAGAAGATTTTAAACACGGTTTAAGCGGAATTTCGCATTTATCGGTAGAAGCTAAATTTGGTGTTTACACCGCATATATTTATTATAGAAAATTATTGCACAAGCTTAAAAAAGTACCTTCTTTAGAAATTAGGAACAGCAGGATTAGGGTTCCAGATTATCAAAAAGCAGGGCTTTTGGCCAAATCTTACATTTCTTATAGATTAAAACTTATTTAATATGGATATTTTATTATGGATTCTGGTTTTTCTGGGCACCTTTGCAGGAATGGAAGGAATGGCCTGGTTTACCCATAAATATATAATGCACGGGCTTCTTTGGAAGCTTCATAAAGACCATCACCATAAAGATCACAGTCACTGGTGGGAACGCAACGACCTTTTCTTTATTTTTTACGCCCTGGTGAGTATTGGTTTTTTCCTGCTTTGGCGTTATGAAGATGTTTGGATTGGCCTACCCATTGGCCTGGGAATTTTAGCCTACGGCATTACTTACTTTACAGTTCACGATATTTTTATACATCAACGATTTAAAATGTTTAGAAATGCTAATAACCGTTTCGCTAAAGGAATAAGAAGAGCACATAAAATGCATCATAAACATCTTGGCAAAGATGATGGCGAATGTTTTGGAATGTTATTCGTACCTTTCAAATACTTTAAAAAATAAAATAGTAATGCTGCGTTTAGTAATTTTATGCTAGGTCCCGTATATTTTTATGTAATTATTGGTGGAGGACTTGCAGGCCTTCAATTAGCCCGGCAACTTAACCGGGATGTTTTTTTCAAAGGAAAAAAGATTGCCATAATAGATTCTGATTTTTCTATGCCGGTTAAAACCTGGTGTTATTGGGAAAAAGGCTCAGGCAAATGGGATCATCTACTTACCAAATCCTGGAATAACGGAAAATTTATTTCTTCTGAAGAAAATATAGACCTACAACTTTCCCCTTATTCCTATAAGATGATAAAAGCGGCAGATTATCATCAAAAATTACAGGAAGAGATAGAAGAATCTGGTGATATTGAATTTATTACCGATGAAATTCAGAAAATTGATCCCGTAACCATGAAGGCCAAAGGCCGAAAAACATCTTATGGCGCTACACATTTTTTTGACAGCCGGGTAGATCCTTCTTACCTGGAAAGTAAAAAACACACTACTATTTTTCAACATTTTAAAGGCTGGGAAGTAAAAACCGAAAAACCCACTTTTAGCCCAGATTCTTTTACGATGATGGATTATAGAATTAAGTATCCCGGCGCTACCGCTTTTACTTATATCCTCCCTTTTACTGAAAGAAAAGCATTAGTTGAATATACTTTTTTCTCTCCCTTTTTAACTGAAGATAAAGTGTATGATGAAATGCTTCAGAAATATTTTGAAAAGATTTTAAAAACAAAGGATTTTACGATTAAAAGCACTGAAACTGGCGTTATCCCAATGACCGATTTCCCTTTTAATAAAGCAAACACTAAACAAATTACCAAAATTGGTACCGGTGGTGGCTGGGTAAAACCTTCTACCGGTTATTCGTTTAAAAACACAGAAAAACGTATAAACCGAATTATTAAAAATATTAAAAGCGGAAAAATACCGGGAGAAAACTTAATAAACGATAAATTTAGAAAATACGATGCTATTTTCCTGGATGTACTTGCCCAGAATAATCAAAAAGGAGAGGAAATTTTCACCAAATTTTACACTAAAAATTCCCCGCAAGACATTTTTAAATACCTGGATGAAGAAACTACGGTTTCAGAAGACTTAAAAATTATGTTTTCGCTTTATAGTTTCGATTTTGTGAAATCATTTTTCAGGAAAACCTTTTAATTTATTCAGCTATAAGCTGACTTAACAGGTTTCTAAAATTCTGACTATTCCAGTCGGCTGCGCCTTTTTTATCCACTACAATAGTTCCGCTTTTATCAATTACATAAGTAGAAGGTAAGGTATAGCCATCTAAAGGTTTTGGATCTTCAGAGAGCATCCTGTAACTGGAGAAGTTATAGCCTTTACGCTTTAGAAAGTTGTTGGTAGTTTCGTGATCTTCGCCAGAGATAAAATAAAATGCTACATCGTCCTTATAATCTGTATAAAGTTCCTGAAAACTTGGCATTTCAGCAATACAGGGTGGGCACCAGGTAGCCCAGTAATTTACGATTATCACTTTTCCTTTAGATTCAGAAAAATCTACTCTTTTGCCCAATTCTGTCTCTAACGTCCAATTATAGGTTTCAAGCTCTTTTCTATCTTCTTCATCGGTCGCAGAAGGACTAAATGCAAAGATTTTATTTACCACAATTTGAATGGGCTTGCGGGTTTGTGGGATAATCATTACCAGGATAATTACAATAAAAATAATGTTAGACCATTGATTCTTGAAAAGCTTCTTCATTGCCGAATTTTAATACTTAGACGTAAATAACAAAGGTACTTAACATCTAAATTTAATCCATAAAAAAGAGGCTGATTAAAATTGATTTTATCCACGTCACCCTGAACTTGATTCAGGGTCTAACTCCTAAGAATTTAGATTCTGAAACAAGTTCAGAATGACGAGACGATCAAAAATTAATCAGCCTCTTAAAATTTATAAACCTAAACTAATTAAGCAGCGTTTTGCTTCTTAATTAAGTTTAAAGCTGAACCATGTTTATACCACTCAATTTGAGGTTGGTTATAAGTATGGTTTGTTTTAATAGTATCCTTACTACCATCAGCATGTACAATCTCTACAGTAATTTGCTTGTCTGGAGCAAAATCTTCAAGATCTATAAAGTTAAAGGTATCGTCTTCCTGGATAAGGTCATAATCGGCCTCATTTTCAAAAGTCAATCCTAACATACCTTGTTTCTTAAGGTTGGTTTCGTGAATACGGGCAAAAGATTTTACCAATACCACTTTTACTCCCAGGTGGCGAGGCTCCATAGCCGCGTGCTCTCTAGAAGAACCTTCTCCATAATTGTGGTCTCCTACAACTACAGTTGGAACACCTTCTTTTTTATAGGTACGTTGTACAGCAGGAACACCATCATACTCACCGGTAAGTTGACTTTTTACAAAGTTTGTCTTTTTATTGTAAGCATTAATAGCTCCAATAAGGCAGTTGTTAGAAATATTATCTAAGTGACCTCTGTAACGCAACCACGGTCCTGCCATAGAAATATGGTCGGTAGTACATTTTCCAAAAGCTTTGATAAGCAACTTAGCTCCCATAAGATTTTTACCATCCCAGGGCTCAAACGGAGTTAATAACTGTAGTCTTTCACTGTCTTCAGCTACTTTTACAACTACAGAGCTTCCATCTTCGTTTGGTGGTACATACCCATCTTCTTCAACATCAAACCCATCAGAAGGTAATTCAATTCCTGTTGGTTCGTCTAACATCACTTCTTCCCCATCTTCATTGATAAGCTTATCGCGAGTTGGATCAAAATCCAATCGACCTGAAATTGCTATTGCAGCAACCATCTCTGGAGAACCTACAAAGGCGTGGGTATTTGGATTCCCATCGGCACGTTTTGAGAAGTTTCGGTTAAAAGAATGCACAATAGTGTTTTTCTCGTCCCCTTTTCTATCACTTCTATCCCACTGCCCAATACAAGGTCCGCAGGCATTGGTGAAAATTGTAGCATCAAGATCTTCAAAGATCTTTAACAATCCGTCACGCTCTGCAGTAAACCTAATTTGTTCAGATCCCGGGTTAATACCAAAATCAGATTTTGCTTTTACTTTCTTATCTACAGCCTGTTTTGCGATAGAAGCTGCCCGGGTTAAATCTTCGTAAGAAGAGTTAGTACAGGAACCTATAAGCCCCCAGTCTACATTAATTGGCCAGTCGTTTTCTTTTGCTTTAGCGCCCATTTCTGAAATAGGAGTCGCTAAATCTGGAGTAAATGGCCCATTAAGGTGAGGTTTTAATTCAGAAAGATTAATTTCAATTACCTCATCAAAATATTGTTCAGGATTTGCATAAACCTCATCATCTCCCGTTAAGTGTTCTTTAATCTCATTGGCGGCGTCTGCAACTTCAGCACGATCTGTAGCACGTAGGTAACGGTCCATAGACTCATCGTACCCAAAAGTTGAAGTGGTTGCACCAACTTCAGCTCCCATATTACAAATAGTTCCTTTTCCGGTAGCCGACATAGAGCGGGCACCTTCGCCAAAATATTCAATAATTGCTCCCGTTCCCCCTTTTACAGTAAGAATTCCGGCAACTTTTAAAATAACATCTTTTGCAGCGGTCCATCCAGAAAGGCTTCCGGTTAGTTTAACGCCAATAAGTTTTGGAAATTTAAGTTCCCAGGCCATTCCGGCCATTACATCTACCGCATCGGCACCACCAACACCAATCGCAACCATTCCAAGTCCGCCGGCATTTACTGTGTGAGAATCGGTACCAATCATCATTCCTCCAGGGAATGCATAGTTTTCTAAAACAACTTGGTGAATAATACCTGCTCCCGGTTTCCAAAAACCAATTCCATATTTGTTAGAAACAGATTCAAGAAAATCAAAAACTTCACTACTTGATTTATTGGCAGCCTGCAAATCTATTGCAGCTCCCATTTTGGCCTGGATAAGGTGATCACAATGCACTGTAGTTGGAACTGCAACCTGTTTTTTCCCGGCTTGCATAAACTGCAATAAAGCCATTTGGGCAGTTGCATCCTGGCAGGCAATCCTGTCTGGCGCAAATTCTACATAGTCTTTTCCTCTTTGGTAAGCCTCTTTGGCTGCACCATCCCATAAATGCGAATAAAGGATTTTTTCTGAAAGGGTTAAAGGTTTTCCAACCACCTCGCGTGCAGTATTCACACGTTCGGCCATTTGGCTGTATACCTTCTTGATCATATCAATATCGTATGCCATATTATTATATATTTAGTTCTAAAAAAGTCTAGCAAATTTAAGGATTTCGAGTGGATTTTGAAAATAAGAAGTGATTATCAAAATTTAATGAAAATAATTTTACATTTCATAATTTATGATAACTTAAATTCAACTAAAGATAATATTGAGGATGAATATTGTGAATTCCGCAAATTAATATTACCGAATTCTCAAAAATTCAATTACTCGTACTGAATAAATCAAAATTTAAACCCATTCTTGATAAGGGAATGCTGGTGAGACCTTACTTGAATTTTTTGAACCTGTTATTTTAAAGGTGGAATAAGTTTTTTCCTCAGAATTGAGAAAAAAGCCCAAAAATAGAAAAGCCTTCCAATGCGAAGTTTTTGCCCAATTATTTTCAAAAAAAGAAATTGGCGAAATCCCATCTCCGTTAATAAAGGTCTCTAATAATTTTTTCTTCTGAAATTCCTTCGGCTTCAGCTTTGTAATTTTTAATAATTCTATGGCGTAAAATTCCAATAGCTACGGCCTGCACGTCTTCAATATCGGGCGAGAATTTTCCATTCACCGCTGCATGAGATTTAGCGGCAAGAATAAGATTTTGAGAGGCTCTTGGCCCTGCTCCCCAATCTAAATAGTTTTTTACAAATTGCGGGGCTTCAGCAGAACCTGGTCTGGTTTTTCCTACCAGTTTCACAGCATATTCCACCACATTATCAGCCACAGGAATTCTACGAATTAATTGCTGAATTTCCACGATTTCTTCCGCAGAAAATAACGCATTTATCTTTTGAGTTTTATCTGAAGTTGTGCTTTTCACCACGTCTACTTCTTCCCGAAAACTTGGGTATTCCAGAAGAATAGAAAACATAAACCGGTCTAACTGCGCTTCAGGTAAGGGATAGGTTCCCTCCTGTTCTATTGGGTTTTGAGTAGCCAGTACAAAATAAGGATTAGCCAACTTGTAATTATGCCCGGCAACGGTTACAGATCTTTCCTGCATAGCTTCTAATAAAGCAGCCTGGGTTTTAGGTGGAGTTCTATTAATCTCGTCGGCAAGGACGATATTTGAAAAAACCGGACCTTTTATGAATTTAAAGCTCCTGTTTTCGTCCAGAATCTCTGCCCCAAGAATATCGCTGGGCATAAGATCTGGGGTGAATTGTATTCTTTTAAAATCGAGGCCTAAAGCCTGGGAAATGGTATTTACCATTAAGGTTTTGGCTAAACCGGGAACCCCAACCAACAACGAATGCCCTCCTGAAAAAACCGAAAGCAGGATTTGGTCTATAACCACATCCTGCCCTACTATTATTTTGGCAATTTCTTTCTTTAAATCCCGGTGTTTAACCACCAGTTTTTCTACTAGAGCAACGTCTGACATTGATAAAATGCTATTTTTTTAACCAGTTACTGCTATACTCACAGTCTTTAAACTTTCCGTTTACTTTTATATAGGTATCTCCTATTTTTTCCTGTTGCCACTCTTCTATAGCTTCTAACTGTTTGTCTCTTAACGCAAGCTCTTTGATCTTTGTAAAATCTGTAGCGTAATTAGCTTCGTGCTCCGCTATTCTTTTATTTACTTTTATAAGTTTAAAAAACGGGCGCCCGGTTCTATCCTGGTCACGCAATCTTAGTGAAAGTTCTCCTTCCTGTAGCTCTCCTACCTCATCATATAACTTAGGGTCTATTTTAGAAAGTTCAAAACGAGTATCACCCGTTCTTGGGTTTATAAGTTTCCCACCATCTCCCCTGGTTTCTTCTTCGTCAGAAAATTCACGGGCAGCTTCAGCAAAATCTAAAACCCCTTCGTCTACTCTTTTTCTAATGCTATCAATTTTTGCCTTGGCTTCTTCTACTGAAGCATTGGTAACATCTGGAATAAGTAGTATATGTCTTAGGTCTATGTTTTGCCCTCTAATTCTATCTACCTGGATAATATGAAAACCGAATTCGGTTTCAAAAGGTTCGCTCACTTCCCCAGCTTGAAGACTAAAAGCTACGTCTTTAAATTCTTTTACAAAATTATCTTTTCTGGAAAGAGAAATTCTACCACCGTCTCTTGCACTTCCAGGGTCTTGAGAATATAACACCGCTTTGGTGGCAAAGCTGGCGTCGTTATCTAAAACATCTGCCCTAAAATCGTTTAAACGATCAATTACTTTTTGTTTTTCACTTTCAGGAATTTCCGGCTCTACAACAATTTGAGAAAGCTCTACTTCTTCTCCAAAAACCGGTAATTCGTCTTCGGGAATGCTTTCGTAATAAGCTCTTACTTCTTCCGGAGTAATTTCTACATTTTCCACAATTCTTTGCTGCATGCGGTTTGCTAACTGTCGTTCTTTATTAAGCTCGAACAATTCGCTTCTAAATTCAGCTTCATTTTCTTTATTGTAGAATTCCAGGACTTTCTCCATAGAACCTACCTGGCGTACCATTTCAGAAATTTGCTGGTCTATATAACTATTAACCTCGGCATCCATTACAATAATACTATCCTGGATGGCGTGGTGTGCATAAAGTTTATTTTCCATAAGGGAACCAGCCAGCTGGCAATCGGTCACATCTGCAGTAGACATTCCCTGGCTTTGCATATCCTTGTACATCATATCTACATCGCTGTCAAGAATAATATAATCCCCAATTACGGCGGCAATTCCATCTACTTTTCTACGTTCTGAGTTATTCTTTTCAGCAACGGTATTTTTTGCGATCTCATCCTCAGGTTGGATAGAAGTACTATCGGTCACGATCACATCTTGAGAGTAACCGGTAAATCCAAGTAAAATGGCTAAAAGAAAGCCGGTGGTATTAATTATAGATTTCAAATTGTTCATTTTTAATTGCATCTTTTGTAATATCTTTTTC
>NZ_CAXAVR010000073.1:0-13492 GCF_963972535.1 uncultured Salegentibacter sp. | reverse complement strand
TTTGATCACGATAGTAACCAGACCTAAAATCACCATTTTTAAAAGCCTTTGCCATAGCAAGCTGTGGCACTTCTTTTCCATCGCCAAAGATCCCGAATTTAGCCTTCCCGGTAAGCACTTCACGTCTTCCCAAAAGGCTACATTCCCGGCTGGTAACGGCTATGTTGTAATCTGCCAGCACCTCGGCCTTGAAATCTTCAAATGAAATTGAATCTTTAGTTTTTGTTTCGCTTTGCATGAACGTAATTTATGAATAATAACAAATGTAACGAAAACTTAGATTGTACACAATTCATTAAAATCAAAATATTTTAAGAAAAGTGTATTTTAAAGGATTTTTATTGTGTTTACTGAAATGAAATATCAGTTTTAATAGTAAATACTGATTAATATGTAATTGAATTGAAGAATGCTAAGAATTACCTAAGCATTTAAATATTTGTTAATACCAGCGACGGGTAAATAACCTAATTAATGTATTTATATCTAAGGAAACGATAAATCTTATTTTTTGATCGTAATTTTCCTGGGCTACTTCCCAGCCTAAATTGGAATAAACAGGAAAGAAAACTTCAAAATAATCGTCTACTAAACTCAGGCGTACCCCAGAATCGTATAAAAACCGCGCATTTTGGTGCTGATTTTTAACCAAACCTACATCGCCATATATAAAAAACCATTTGTATAGGTTAGTACTGGCATTTAAAGTAGTTAGCCATTGGTTGGCATATTCGGGCTGTAGTTGAGATTTGAACCCACCTTCTGCCACTATAATTTGCTGACTAAATAGACCGGAGCCCTGGCTTCTTCCGTAGTAATTGTAATCAAAAAGATAATCTGTAGGGCGATCTAAGGCAAAACTAAAATAATCGGTTTCCATATTATCGCTGTACAAAAATGTTCCGGTAAATAAGCGAAGATTTATTTGCCTGTTATTTCTAAACAGTTTTCTATACTCCAGGCTCATAGAAATTTTACTGAATTTTTCAGCCAGTTGAAAATCAAAAGAAGCGCTGTAATAATCTACTAAATGAGGCTTACTATACCTGTAATTAATGTTGAAAACATTGTAATTGGGTTCGTCTAAAGTTTTATCAGGATCGCTATCCCGTCTTACATTTACATTTCTAATCAACAGATTTTGACGCTCATTATCCCGTAAATATTTATCTCTAAAAGAAAAACTTAAAAAAGGGGTATATTTTTCATAAAAGAGATCGTAGCCATACGAATAGCGCGTACCTCCAATACCGTAAGAAATTTTGTAGAGTTCCTTATTTTCAAACTGGTGTGTATTGCTAAAGGAAGCCGAGCCAACTATGGTTTCACTATTAAAACCATATTTAGGTGAAATATTAAAATTGAAGGTTTTTGAAAGAACCGTTTTATTATACAATTTGGGCCCAATAGAAATACCATCGTAAAGGTTATAATTAAATTCTGGCATAAAAAACAACTGGTTATACCGGGGATCTTCTATATCCTGAAGTAACCTAAACTGAAGCGGTTTATTAAAGAGTTTAGACACCGCTTTATAATTATCCCGTTGATTGAATTCCGGAATATTTTGTTCGTAATTTAATGCGAGCCGGTCTACACCCTGCCTTGGGATTTCAACTGTTTTGGTTTTATCTATATTATCTACCCATTTTTTAAAGATTACTTCTCCATCTTTTAAACCATATAAAGAAATAGGAAAATTGGTATTTCTTTTATTTTTAATGGTTACCCGCAGCGAATCTTTTGTTTTATTTAGTCTTTGAATGGTAAAATCTATTTTTTTATTAGAGTCTACATAATCCTGAAAAAACCACGAAATATCTTTTGTTGCATGGCTTTTTAAGCTCTGCTCAAAATCTTTTGCAGTAGTGGGGCGCATATTATTTTCCTGGTAGAAATCTTTAACTGCATCTTTAACTTTATCGTTTTCCAGGTAATCTTCAAGATATTTTAAGCCGACTCCGGCTTTATAGGCATTGGCAATATTTTTATTGAATTTAACCAGGGAATCCTGCGCGGTTCTAAGCGGTTGGTCTAAATTCATTCTTGCCATATTCATATAAAGAAACTGGTACTGGTCGTTAAATTCAAGGTCTGCTGCGTGAAACCATCGTATACCAATAATATTACTGAGGTTTCCTAAAAGTTTCATATTAGGATAATACTCATTTACATAATCTATCATTAAAGAAACCAGGATGGCATCATGAACCCATTGTTCTTTCCGCGGATTAATGTGCACCGAATTTTTCAGCAAATAATTGGTAATGGTTTTAAACTGCTTAATATCGTACTGAAAACCATCTGGAAAAGGACGAATAAAGCCCGGTAATTGGTTTAAACCATAAATAGGGCTTATTAAATAATCGTCCCGTGTTACAAAAATGTTTTGATGAGGATATTCCCCAAGTCTTTTATTATAGTATTTTAAAATACGATTTAATAAAATTCTTTTTATTTCAGGCTGAAGTTCATCATCATCTACATTTGTAAATATTTCGTGATCTTCGGTTCTAATAGACTCAAAAATGAAAGAGTTGGTTAGGTATAATTTAGTGTCTAACTGATCTTTCCCTGAAAGTTTTACGGTTTTTGAGCCATTAGTAGTACTAACACTTTCAAAGTCCAGCGCCGAGCCTACATAGTATTTAGGTGGAGTGGTAAGGGTAATTTCAACATCATGCATTGCATTATATTGATCGCCTAAATCTTTATGGCTATAAACTTCCCAATTCCCGTTTTTATAAACGCCGGGAGTAATATACCAGTACCGCAGTTTATAATTATTATTTGAATCTACCCCGTAACGCGTAAATTTATCTATAGGAATCTTTACCTGGTAACCTAAATTAATGGTGATGCTATTACCGGGTAGTAAAGGTTTGTAAAGTTTAACTCTAATAAGGTCCTGAGCCAGGAATGGGCGTTCCCAAATTAAGGCTTCATTTTCGGAATTGGTGAGTTTATTAATATAGGTAGCGCCTCGCTCTTCATTTTTAGCAAACCTGAAGCGCCTCGCAAATTCTTCGGCAAAACGTTTGGCAAGGGGAGTGTCTTTTGCACTAAAGGCATTTGCCCAATCGTTAAGATAAATTTGGGTAAGAGTATCGTTACTGGAGTTGGTATACACCAATTCCTGCTCTATAGTAAAAGTATGTGTACTATCGTTTAAGTGAGCTTGTAAGGAGATGGAGTTTTGTGCAAAACCCCATCCAATTCCCACAAAAAAAAATAAATAAAATAGATAAAATCTCAATGGGAATATATTTAACGTAACACAGAATTCGAGCTAAATATAATCAAAGTTTTTTTCCCTTCTTAAGATTTAATTAAAAGTTAGGGCTAAGATTATATTCTCCGTAGAATTCGTTTAGAATTTCAATAACTTCATCTTCGGTATCTACAACCTGAACAAGATCCATATCTGGAGCGCTAATGTTTTGAAAGGTATCTAAAAGTGTTTTTTGAACCCAGTCTACAAGACCTCCCCAAAAATCTCTTCCCACTAAAATAATAGGGAATTTATCAATTTTATGGGTTTGAATAAGGGTAATGGCTTCAAAAAGTTCGTCTAAAGTTCCAAAACCGCCCGGCATAACTACAAATCCCTGTGAATATTTTACAAACATTACTTTTCTAACAAAAAAGTAATCAAAATCCAGGCTTTTATCATTATCAATATATGGGTTGTCGTGTTGCTCGAAAGGTAAATCTATATTTAATCCTACAGAAGTTCCGCCCCCAAGATGGGCCCCTTTATTACCGGCTTCCATTATTCCAGGTCCACCGCCGGTAATTACGCCGTAGCCGTTTTCAACGATTTTTTTAGATATTTTTTCAGCAAGTTTATAATATTTTTGATCTGGTTTGGTTCTGGCTGAACCAAAAATTGAAACACAAGGACCAATTTGACTTAGCTTTTCGTAGCCATTTACAAATTCGCCCATTATTTTAAATATGGCCCATGAATCGTTTGTTTTAATTTCGTTCCAGGCTTTATTTTTAAGATTTTTATTCATATTATAATTAGTATAGTTAGTGTAATTCTTTTTTAAGGAAACTGGCAGTATAACTCTTTTTTGATTTGGCCACTTCTTCTGGGGTGCCTTTAGCGATAACTTTTCCGCCATTTTTTCCGCCTTCGGGACCAATATCAATTATATAATCGGCCATTTTTATTACATCCATATTATGTTCTATAATAAGTACGGTGTTTCCTTTATTTGTTAATTCGTTTAAAACATCCATTAATACCCGAATATCTTCGAAGTGCAAACCGGTGGTTGGTTCGTCTAAAATATAAAAAGTATTTCCCGTATCACGTTTTGAAAGTTCTGTAGCAAGTTTAATTCGCTGGGCTTCCCCTCCAGATAGCGTGGTACTTTGTTGGCCAAGCGTGATATACCCTAAACCAACATCTTTTATGGTTTTTAATTTTCTATATATCTTCGGAATAGGTTCGAAAAAAGTTGTTGCATCGTTAATTGTCATTTCCAGAACATCAGCAATAGACTTTCCTTTGTACCTAATTTCAAGAGTTTCACGGTTGAAGCGTTTTCCCTGGCAGGTTTCACATTCTACGTAAACATCTGGGAGAAAATTCATTTCTATAACTCGTAATCCGCCACCTCTACAGGTTTCACATCTCCCGCCTTTTACGTTAAAGCTGAATCTTCCGGGTTTATAACCACGAATTAGCGCCTCAGGGGTTTTAGCAAAAAGACTCCTGATTTCTGAAAATACGCCGGTATACGTAGCTGGGTTAGATCTAGGAGTTCTACCAATTGGTGTCTGGTTAATATCAATTACTTTATCAGCATTATCAAGACCTTTAATACTTTTATATGGTTTTGGTTCTTTTACGCCATTAAAATAATGGGCATTCATAATAGGATAAAGCGTCTCGTTGATAAGCGTGGATTTTCCACTTCCCGAAACTCCCGTAACCGCAATCATTTGCCCTAAAGGAATTTTAATAGAAACATTTTTAAGGTTGTTTCCGGTTGCTCCTTTTAGTTCTATATGCTTTCCGTTTCCTTTTCTTCTTTCTTTAGGTACTGAAATTTCTTTGTTTCCGTTTAGATAGGAAGCAGTAAGCGTATCGTGTTTTAATAATTCTGAAGGCGGGCCTTCACTTATAATTTCACCACCGTGTTTTCCGGCTCTGGGGCCAATATCAATCACATAATCGGCGCGTTCTATCATATCCTTATCGTGTTCTACCACAATCACAGAATTGCCAATATCCCTTAGAGAAATAAGTGAATTAATAAGTTTTTCGTTATCACGCTGATGTAAACCAATACTTGGTTCATCTAAAATATAAAGAACACCTACTAATTGGGAACCAATTTGTGTAGCCAGTCTAATACGTTGTGCTTCTCCGCCAGAAAGCGATTTAGAACCGCGGTTAAGGGAAAGATAGGTAAGCCCAACGTCTACCAGGAAACCAATTCTTGTTCTAATTTCCTTAATAACTTCAGAAGCAATTTTGTTTTGTTTTTCGCTTAGCTTTTTCTCTAACCCAACAAACCATTTAGCCAAATCTTCAATATCCATTAAAGAAAGTTCGGCTATATTTTTATCGTTAATTCTAAAATAAAGCGATTCCTTTTTAAGTCGGCTGCCTTCACAAACGGGACATTCAACTTTATCCATATATTCTTTAGCCCAGCGTCTTAAAGAAGTAGAATCGTTATTATTAAAAGTGGTTTCAATAAAAGTTGCTACGCCTTCAAAATTAATCTTAAACTCCCTGTTTACACCAAGGCTTTTAGATTCTTTGGTAAAAGTCTCTTTGCCTCCGTAAAGTATAAACTTCATTGCAGCATCTGGTATTTTAGAAACAGGATCTGTAAGTTTAAAGTCCCAGCGCTCAGCAATTAATTCCAGCTGAGAAAAAACCCAGTTCTTTTTTTGCGGACCGTGAGGAGCCAGTGCTCCATTTTTGATTGACTTAGAATTATCTGGAATAATTTTATCAATATTCACCTGGTATAAAGTGCCAATCCCGTTACAGCTTGGACAGGCACCTTTAGGCGAATTAAAAGAAAAAGTATTGGGCTCAGGATTAGGATAAGAAATTCCCGTGGTGGGGCACATTAAATTCCTGCTAAAATACCGAACATTTTCAGTTTCCTGGTCTAAAATAATTAGCGTATCACTACCATGATACATTGCGGTTTTTATACTTTCATCCAGGCGCTTTTGCGCATCGGTCTTATCATCAATTTTTAAGCGATCTATTACAATCTCTATATCGTGGGTTTTGTACCGGTCCAGTTTCATTCCTTTTACAAGGTCCCTAACTTCCCCATTTACCCTTGCTTTAAGAAATCCCTGCTTGGCTATTTGCTCAAATAATTCACGGTAATGCCCTTTTCTGGATTTTACCACGGGAGCCAAAACACTTACTTTTTTTCCTTTAAAATCTTTTAAAATGAGGTCTTTTATTTGGCTATCGGTATAGCTAACCATTTTCTCCCCGGTCTTATAACTATAAGCTTCACCGGCACGTGCATAAAGTAGGCGTAAGAAATCGTAAATCTCTGTAATAGTCCCAACCGTACTTCTCGGATTTTTACTGGTGGTTTTTTGCTCTATGGCAATAACAGGAGAGAGACCTTCAATTTTATCTACATCTGGTCTCTCCAGGCCTCCTAAAAACTGCCTTGCATAGGCCGAAAATGTTTCTATATAACGGCGCTGTCCTTCGGCATAAATAGTATCAAATGCCAGGGATGATTTTCCTGAACCTGAGAGACCGGTAATTACCACCAGTTTTTCTCTTGGAATATTAACATCTATATTTTTAAGATTATGGACGCGAGCCCCTAATACTTCTATAAATTCTTCGGTTTTAGCCATATTTTTTATCAAGGGGGCAAAGGTACTTAAAGTGTTGCTAACTAAAAAGAAAGGAAGTTTCTGGTAGTGTTAATTATGGTTTAAAGTTTTTGAAAGAGGAATTAGCAATAAAATTTTAGAGTAGTTAAGGTGGTGAAAAAACAAATTTTTAAAAACATAGAATTTATCGGCTATAATGTTCCTTTTATCCTTTGTTTATTCTGTTGATTGTCAGTATAATATTACTTTATTTTTTTGCATAAAATAAGGTTAATCCCCTATATTTGAGATACCAAATCTTCATGAAATTTTTTTCATCCCCCCAGAAAAGTATTAAACCTACAAGTAGGTAGTTTTTAGCCCCATCAGTTTTGCCCCGTTATTTTTAACCCCCCACGTAAGATTTAAAACATCCAGACCCTTCTATTGTTATGTTTTAAATCTATCAATTTAATTTTTTGTGGACCTACTCCACAGTTTTTACTAACTGGCTAAATAGCCGCAAAATTGATGTATTATGATAACAGAAAAAAAGCAGTTGTTGCTTATTACCAACAAACAAAGTATGGTAGACTGTGTTCAGGAGGGTGTTAGTATGCAATTTGAAGTAGCTCACGCAAACTCTTTGCATACTGGCTTTAACATGGCACTTAATTTATTACCCGATATAATCTTATTAGATTATTCTTCCTTTAGATCGGGTAGGAATTTTAAGAATATCGCCAATTTTAAATCAAATCATTTTCTTACTAAAGCCTGGCTGGTTGTTTATGCCGAAGAACGATATAGGGCCGAAGCTGAAAGTAGATTTAGAAAAGTAGTAGATGAGTTTATATACTCTCCTACTATAGAGGCACTTTGCGGGAAGATTGTAAAACTGGTATATAGCAACCGTTCACTTTCCAATTATTGGAAAGACGCTTTTATGGGAATGTTTAATATTATTTCCCAACCGGTAGTGCTACTGGATCAAAATGAAATTGTAGCGATGAACGATGCTTTTAAGCAAAGTTTTGATGTGAAAGAGAAAAAGGGTTTAAAACTTACCGATTTCGTGAAATGCGAAAATGTACAAAAGGTTAAAGATAGTTTAAGAAATTTTGCCCGCGGTAAACATATAAAGGCAGCCACTAAGACTGCCTTACTATTAAGGAATGATAAGGTGAGAAATGCCCGTATTAATTTTTCTAAGTTAAACAGGAATTTTGGGCATCAATTTGTCATGTTTATTGATCTTATGGAAGAAAGCGAAGTGATTAATGACCGAATAGGCACTGCTTCTGAAGAAGTAGAAAATTGCTTCAAACAAAATAGCCAGCTCACCGATTTTAAATTCACTAATAGAGAGAAGGAAATTATTGAATTACTTATTAAAGGCTATAAAACCAAAGATATATCTGAAGCGTTGTTTATCTCCCCAAAAACAATAGAAAAACATCGTTCTAATATTATAAAGAGAACCAACTCTGATACTATCCTGGAGAGCATAATATATGCGATAAATCATAAGCTTATAGATTATCAAAAAGTCTAAAAATTAGACTTTTCGGTAAAATAGGGGAGAAAACCCCTATAGCATGATAGGAAAGAATTAGACTACATTTATCATATGAATTACTAGTCACCCCACTTCACTAGTATTTACCTCAGCCTATTTTTTTTGAGCCCCCCAACAAGTAGTATTGATATATCAAGATGCTCTTTACAGAGTCATATTTATATATATTGTTTTAACCATTCTAAATATTTATTAACCAAAACTTTAGTGTTATGAAAAACCTAAAAAATTACCTTTCAAGCGTCGTTATTATCGCGATGTTATTTGCATCTTGTAGTAAAGATGAACCCACAAACAATGTGGGAACCGATGGAGAAATGGCGAGCATTTCCCTGGGAGCAGTTTTAAACGACCTGGATAGACAGGGATTACTAAAACAGTCTATTCCTGAATGTTCCGATGATGCTCCCATGTATGTAAGAGTTATTCTAACCCATGATTTGGGCGAAGAAGACGTAGTTGTTCCTGTAAATTTTGATGGAACTACTTATTTTACAGATTATGATGAAGATCTGGCAATTCCAATCCCTGCCGGAGAAACTACTACTTCTGTTAGTGTAACAGATTTCTGGGTGTACTCCGAAGAACCGGGTGAAAGTACATTGCCAATTTGGGTTACTCCAAAAGAAGATAGTGAGTATGAAAACTTTGTAAACGATCCGCTTCCAATTAATTTTGAACTTAGAGCCGGCTCAAAGAAATATGTTGATGTAGAAGTTTTATGTTTCGATGATAGAGAAGTAAACTTATACGGATATCAATTCTTTGACCTTGTACCAATTCCGCTAATTAAATTCTGTTTATTTGGAAACTTCTGTCCTTCAGAAGATGGTAGACACTACGTAGCCGGTTATACAGTTAATGTATGGATGGGCTCAGAAGCAGTTGGAGATCCAATTTACACTGAATCTAATACTGTAGATGAAGATGATACTACTGGTGACTATTATTCAGATCCATTATGTTTCTGGTTACCTGATACCGCTGAAACTGATACTTACTATTTTGAAATTACATTAGATAATACCGATGAGTATAGTTCAGACGATGCAGGAGAAGTAATTCTTGCTGGTCCTATCACTGATGAAGAAATTAGAATGTTTTATAGTGAAGACGACGATTCAACAATGGATTATTACCACTTTAATTATGGATGTGGTGGCGATAACCCTCCACCATTTGATGACCCAAGAACAGAAGCTAAACGTTACAAAGCCTGTTTAAAGAATTTAGGTGATTCAAATGCTGTAGGATTTGCATACCTGAAGTTACAGGGGAATCAATTAACTGCTACTACAGCAGCTACTGAACTTATTCCAGGAGATGTACCACAACATATCCATGAAAATGCAAGTTGTGATGCTTTTGGTTCGCCAATTTGGGATCTTGATTATACAGGAGATGTATGGCCTGTAGCTGACGGAGCTGGAAACTTATTCTACACCAGGACTTTTACTTTAACTCCTGCTCAGGTAGCAGCTGCTAATCTAGCTAATAGAACAGCTGTGTTACATGAGTCTGATATGACACCACTGGCTTGTGGAGAATTTGAAGAGTACTAAAAACTCTTAAAAGGTGTCCCAGTTTTTGGGACACCTTTTTAATTCCTTTTAAAACATAGAAACAATGAAGAATTTAAAATTAATGCTGGCCATTTTTGTGGCTACGGGGATGCTATTTTCGTCCTGTAGTAAAGAAGAGACCAATGAGCCCTCTGTAAACGAGGAAATGGGTAGTATCTCTATAGGTGCTATTTTGAATGATCTTGTGAATGATAATCGTCAGACTATTTCAGATGAAATCCCGGAATGTTCTGATGATACACCAATGTATGCCTGGATAGTACTTACCCACGAATTGGGAACTGAAGATGTAGTTGTACCTATTCTCTTTGATGGTGACACTTATTTCACTGATTACGAAGAAGATCTGGAAATTCCAATTCCGGCTAACGAAACTACAACCGCAGTAAGCCTTACCACTTTTATGGTGTATGCTGAAGAACCAGGAGAAGGTGTTTCACCCATATGGGTAGCACCAACTGACGAAGGTGAATATAAGAACTTTGTGAATGATGCTTTACCTATCAATTTTGATTTAAGAGCAGGATCTAAAAAATATTTGGATGTTGAAGTCTTATGTTTTGACGATAGAGATGTAAATCTATATGGATACCAATTCTTTGATCTTATTCCAATAGAATTATACGAGTTCTGTGTATTTGCTAACTACTGTACCGATAATGGTAAACATTATACTGCAAATTATAATATTGATATAGATTATATAAGAGAAGGAGAGGATGATATTAACTTATATACCAATAGATCTCCTGAAACCGGAAATACCGAAGATGATAATTCGGGTGACTGGTATGCTGAACCACTATGTTTAGCAATTCCGGCTCCTATGTATGACGAGTTAGACACTGAGGCATACTTAAGAGTAACCGTTACTTTGGCTAGTTGGGCTGACAATTACGGAACACCTGGTGCTGAAGACCCTGAAATCATCTATTTAAGCTGGAACGATGTACAATCATATTTTGGTGATAATGACACTATAGATTATGAACATATTTTCTTTAACTGTGGAGATGACCCTATACTTGATTGTCCAATAACTGAAGAGGATACCGATGGTGACTGCGTACCTAATGAAGATGATTTATGTGAAGGCTATGATGATGATGAAGACATGGATGAAGATGGTATTCCAGATGGGTGTGATCAATGTCCAGAAGAAGCCGGTGATCCATTAGATGGTGGTTGTCCTATTGATGATTGTGCTGGAGATGCTGATAGTGATGGATTAAATGATTGTGAAGATGAATGTCCTTACCAGGCAGGTCCAGAATCTAATAATGGATGTCCTGAAGAAGGTGGGGATACCTGCGAAACCGCCTATATGGAAGGAGATACAGCTCTTAATACCTTAGCAAATGCTAATCGATGGGGTTGGGCAGAACACTACCAAACAGGTATAGATGGAAGTAGTAATACTCTCGATATTTGGGCAGGTGCTGCACAGAATAATACTTCCAAAGGAGAACATATTGCTACAGCGGAGATCTCTGTTAATGGTGATGATATTACTCTGGAAATCACACTGGAACCCGGAGTAAGCTTAAGTGAGCTTCATATTAATTTAAGTGAAGTTGCACCATCAGGAAATGATGTTTTTGCACCCGGGCAATATAACCTTAATGATGAAGTGGATGCAAATACTCTTACCTATACCTGGACAAGAGACTATAGTAATGACTTCTATATTATTGTTCATGCCGTAGCTTGTTATTAAAATGAAAAGCCAACTACCAGGAGGGTATGAAACCTTCTGGTAGTTTATTAACCATTCTAAATATTTAATCCAAAAACTTTAATTATGATACTTCTAAGAAAATATCTGGCCATTGTGGCCGTTTTTTCCCTCTTTTTTACCTCGTGTACAAAAGATGAGGAAGGAACCTTAAACAACGATCCAGGTTCAGAGAGTTTTGCTGAATTAAGTCTGGGGGCAACCCTTAATGACTTTGTAAACCGTGCAGCGGTCAAGCAAAGTATTCCCGACTGTTCATCTGACGCTCCAGCCTATGCGCATATAGAATTAACACATAATGCAGGTACAGACCTGGAAGGTGTTATTAATGTAAATGTTCCTATTTTAAGCGAAGATGGAAGCTTTTTCACTGATTATGACGAAGATTTAAAAATTCCTGTAGCAAATGCTGATGATAAAACAGCTACGGTTTCAGTCACTACCTTCCTGGTATATGATGGTGATCCAGATGATGCAGGATCTACCGTTATTTGGGCTGCACCGGCAACTACCAGTGAATATGGAGCTTTTGTGAATCAGGGTCTTCCATATAACTTTCCAATAAGAGCAGGTTCAAAAAAATATGTTGATATTGAAGTGCTGTGTTTTGATGACCGTGAGGTAAATTTATATGGTTACCAATTCTTTGATCTGGTACCTGAGGTACTTCACGAAGTGTGTATTTTTGCAAACTATTGTGATGATGATGGAAGACACTATACTGCCAATTACAGCCTTGAGGTTATATATACCGGTGGAGACGAAGATAGAACTTTGTATACAAGCATGGATCTACCAGAAGATAGCTATGGATTTGATGAAGATACCGGTGATTATTATGCTGATCCTTTCTGCTTCGCAGTTCCAGCGCCTATGTTTGATGAAACCAGTACTACAGAATATATAAGAATAATTGCAACTTTATCAAATTGGGAAGGAAATTATCCAACTCCTGCTGAGGAAGAAATTGTTCTTAATCTTACCTGGTCACAAATAATGGAGAGTGTTCGTGAAGATGGCACTATTGATTATTTCCATATCCTATTCTGTGATGAGGATGATGATCCAGGAAATGGGAATGGAGAAGAGTGTGATCCTCAAGATCCTGCTGCTGATTGTGATAATGATACAATACCTAATGGACAGGATAATTGCCCAGCTACTCCCAATACAGATCAAGCCGATCTGGATGAAGATGGAATAGGAGACGTTTGTGATTCAGACATTGATGGAGACGAAATCTTAAATGAAAATGAGAATCCTGGTTGTGTAAGAGATCCCGATCCAACATGTGGTGATTCAGTTGCAGAGTGTCCTACTTTACCATCAGCTGGCGACTGTGAAAGAGTTTACGTGGCCGGAACTGATGTAACTGATCTTACCGATTGGATAGCAATAACAGATTCAGAACCATTACCAATTTTCATAGGTAATAATACAACCGTAGCATTAGGCTTGATTTCTTTTGATGCTGACGGAGATATGTTACTTATAAATACAAATACCAGTTTTTATCTGAAAGATTATAGGTTGGAAATTGTAGATGAATTGGGTGACGCAATTACATGTGTATACGAAGATGATCTAACGGCACCAGAGGATACCAATGAAGCTGATGTGGAGGTAGAAGTTGTAGGAGATTTCTCTGGAACTGTCTATGTTCGTTTTTCTGCTAACGTTTGTTCAAGATCTGATACCTAGAATAAAATTACCCAGTAAATTTATAACCGGGGGGTGACTAATTCACTGGGTTTTTGTAATCCTCACTCT